>NZ_JBHXME010000016.1:0-95270 GCF_042721125.1 Streptomyces sp. NPDC058469 | reverse complement strand
GCCCGCCGGCACCGACGGCGGGCTGGGCGGGGACGGGGTCGGCCACGGGCGGCAGCGCCGCGGGCACCGCCGGGGCGGTCTTGCCCAGGCGCGCACGTAGGTGCACGTTCTCGGCCTTGACCTGAGCGAGTTCCTCGCGGAGCTCCGCGTTCTCCTGCAGAGCCACATCAAGACGGATACGCAGTTCGTCAGGGTCATTGCAGACAGCCCAGTCCTCCACGCCTCTCATGATCCAGATTCCTCGCGGCCCGCGCAGGGAGATCGCCCAGATTTACCGCCGGTCACGCCCGCGGGGTATCACAGCTCCGCCGACCTGAGGGCCTTCGGTTTGTGGCGGGGTCCGTGGAGATCACCGAGCTGGTCGGTGTACGGCTGCGCGGCGGCCACGACCTTCTTGCCCAGGCCGGTGAGCTGCATCGCGTGTTTGACTCCGCCGCGGACCAGGAGCTGGCCGTCCAGGTCCCGTTCCAGCGTGCGGATCTGCAGGGTCACCGTGCCCGGATCGAGGTCCGCGTCGCGGGCGAACGCCGTCAGGGTGGGGTAGCGGACGGCTTCCAGGAAGCGGCGCAGTCGCCGCTGTCCGCCTTTGGCTCCTGCCGCCGGCCGCAGCAGAGCGGGCAGGCCAGCCAGCCTCGCTGCCGCGGCGGCGGTTGTCCGGGGCCTTCGCCGGTGATTCGTCCGCACGGGAGGCCGCGCCGCTTGAGCCGTAGTGGCGGGCAGTCCGAGTTGCCGGGCCAGGGGCAGGGCGGCGGCAAGGACCTGGTGTCCGAGGTCGGTGGGCTCCATCGGCCGGTTCTTCGTGGGCCGCACCAGTAGCGGGCCGCCGATCTCCTCCTCCAGACGCAGCAGATGCATGGTGACGCTGTGCGTGGGCAGGCCGCGTGCCGCGCACGCCTCGGAGAGGGTGCGGTATCCGGCGACCTGAAGGAACGTACGGAGCCGGCGCAGCTGGTAGTTGTTGCCGAGCACCGGGCGCAAGAGCGCAGGGATCGTCTCGACGTCGAGGTCGGGGCGGCTGAGGTGCCGGTTGTTCTGCCGGGGGATGTTGTGATGCTTGGCCCAGCGCGACACGGTGGCCGCCGTGACGCCCAGCTCTTTGCCGATGTCCTTGAAGGACCGGTTCTGCTCGACGTACTGCCCGTGAAGCCAGGCGCGGTCGAGCAGTTCCTTGGGGCCGCGGGTGCCGTCGGCCTGGCGGGGAAGGTTGGGGTGGCGGGGCAGGCCGTACTCGTCGACGAGCCGGGCCACCTGCTTGCGGTCGAGCCCGCGTTGCTCGGCGATCTCCAGGAAGGTCCCGTGCCGGTTGACGTAGAGCTTCTCGAGAACGTTCCGGGGCAGCTGCTTCCGGGCGATCTGCAGGGCGGTGGGAAGCCGCCTGCTCGATGATCCTTTGCGTGGCTGGCGTGGTTTTGGGCGGCCGGACCGTGGTTTGGGGGCACGTGGACCGGGCGCCGGGTGCTCGGTGAGGACGAAACGCAGCGTGCGCGGATCGGCGCCGAGATGTCGGGCGATGTGCTGCGGAGCTTGCCCGGCCCGGACCCGGTGGTGCAGGTCAGCGAGGTCAAGGCGTTCAGGATCGGCGCGTGGAAGGTCGAGGCCGTCCAGCAGTTCGGCGGGCGGCTCCCAGACCAGCGGTTCCTCGTCGATTCCCCGGCGGCCGAGGAACGCCCTTCCGGCCTGGTCGAGTTCGGCGAGGAGCTCCGGGGTCAGCAGATAAGGGAATCGGTTGCGGGCACTTCTGAAGGACACGGTCTGAGGCGGGAGTTGAGGCATGCGGCTGCCGGGCAGCCCGCTGACCCGCTCGAACAGCAGGCATCGGGCGACGGGATAGCGCCCGCCGTTCCCCGGCGATTGGACGGCCCGCTCGCACGCCCTCACCCACTCGTCCTGGGACAGCAGGTCTGTGTAGTCGAGGCGGCGGCGCCTCGTGTAGTCGATCGGGACGTCGCGGCTGTCGAGGTACTCGGCCAGGCGGATCAGTGCCGCCTGGATGTCGCGCCACTGCGGGGCCGCCCGCAGGGCCTGCAACGCTTGCGTGGCGATGGGCTGGTCGATCAGACCGCCCAGGTGCCGGGAGATCACGGGGGCGAGCTCGGCCCGGCTGTCCACCAGCATCAACGCGGCCGACAATGCGGTGCCCAGGTGTTTGCGCACCTGGGCGGGTGGATCAAGACGGGCCTCCCAGCGCGGCCACAGCACCGCGGGGGTCTTGGCCGCCCGGCGGGCCACCGTCTCCGCACTGGCCGACGGGCTGCCGGGCCGGGCGGCGGCCGAGCGGTAACGCAGTTGGTCCACCGAACGAAGGGTTGGCCCGACAGCGGCCACGTGCACGGTCTGCAGCCACGGGCTGGAGTACCGCGCCCAGACGCGGGACACCGTGGGGCTGATGAAGTTGCCGCGTTCCACCGCGGCGTCCAGCAGGAGCCGCATCGGCGGCGCCGCCCGCTCAACGTCGGCCTGCCCCAGGATGCTCCATGCCGCGGTGACGGTCGCGGCCGTGGCACCAGCACTGCCGGGGACTGCACGCCCCACGGCGTCGACGCCGGCTGACGTGGACGCGTAAGGCAGGAGATCAGCAGGCAGGAGCTGGGCGAGCCGGTCACCGGACACGACGAACAGCACGCGCCGGCCCAGGCCCTTCACGTCCGCCAGGACATCGAGGGCGGGCGGGGGTGCGTGCCGGTAGACGCCGAACGAGCCGACCCCGGTGGTGACGGTGTCGACGAGGTCCCGTTGTGCGCGCAGAGCCGGATGGTCAGCCTCGAAGCGGAGGGTCTTGGTCGAGTGCAGCGGATACCCGCAGCGAGGCCGAGGTCCGCTCTCCGGCCTGGGGCCGGGACGATCACACAAGCCCGGGGCGGGGATCTCGGTGTCGGGGTGCCGGCGGGGGCGCTGGGGTCCCGCGCACTGCGGGCAGGCGTCGGCCAGCAGCCGGCGGTGCGTCAGGCAGGCGTAGGACCAGCCGAACCTCCAGGACAGCTGCCACCGGCCGCCGCTCTCGGCGAGGCAGTCGGGGCAATACCGTGAGCCGCTTCCGGCACTGCGTCGCCAGTTGCGGGTGCGGTGCACTGCTTGCTTGTCGCGGTCGACGACCAGGGCCCGCTGGTCGTAGTTCTCCAGCGTCATCGCGCGAAGCGTTTCCGGGGCGAGGCCGGTCGTGACGCTCAAGCGGCCAGCTTCGAGCGGAGGCAGCAGGACGAGCCAGGGGGCACGAATGGGCAGCTGGTGCCCCGGCGGCCTGTGCTCCTCGATCAGGCCCACCTCGGTCAGCAGTTCCCCCATGGGCGTGCGTAGTCGCGCGGCGAGGGCCTCGAGCCAGGAATCGAGGGCCTCGCCGGGCACCGGGGCAAGCCGCAGCGGCAGCGACCGGACTCCTCTCACGCAGCCGTCTTCCCCGCCTTCGCTGCACGGGAGCGAGGCTTTGTCGTCATCCGCCCGCGGTCGAACTTCTTCGCGAGCGCCTTACGCGCCCGCTCCGCCGCCGCGTCCAGCTTGACCTGGTCGAGGAGTTCCTCATCCAGGAGCTCGGCGCCGGTGCGGGCGGCACGCTGACAGCCACGGTTGATCAGCGTCATCAGCGAGCCGATGTGCCCGGTGGTGCGGATGTAGAGGTAGTCGGACAGCTCGTCGGCGAGCATGCCGGGAAACTTCCGGCACAGCACGATCCGCTTCTCCAGGGCGAGCAGCATGCCGCGCCATTCACTGCGGTGCTTGTCGTTGGTGACGACGAACGGCGCCATGGTCAGCGGCGTGGTGCGGCGCGCGGTCTGGGCGAGGGTGATGTTGCCGCGGGAGTTGGCCTCGGAGTACAGGCCGCGGTTGCCCAGTTCGACACCGATGAAGATGATCGTGACGGGGAACTCGTTCGCGATGTACTTGAAGTGGTTGCTGACCTCGGTCCCGTTGCGGTCATGCCACTTGAGGAAGTGCAGATCGTCGATTACCAAGATGCGCGTCTCACATTCCAAGACGCAGTCCAGGGCGCGCTGAGCGAAGAGCGCGGCGGTGCCGCTCTTGCGGCCGGGGTGCGCGTAGTACTCCAGCAGTGACCGGTTGAACTCCTTCATGCCGATGTTGCTGGTCAGTCCGACCCGGCAGACCGGCCACCGCTCGTGTCCGGCGGCGGTGAGCGCCCCCTCCCGCTCGATCACCTGCCGGTGGTACTTCAACGCGAAGTCCAGCACCGCGGTGGTCTTGCCGAGTCCGGGGAAGGCGTCCACCGCCACGGCGCCCTTCGCTTTGTCGCCGTCCTGCTGATTGCTCGCGAGGATGTCCCACAAGTCCTCGTGCAGCGCCGTGAGTTGAGGTGTGCCGATCGGCCCCAGGTTGGCGTGCCAGATACTGCGGCCCTGCTCGTACTCCAGCAACGCCGCCTCGCTCAAAAGCGCCTTCTGCTTGAGTGTGAGCTGCTCCGGCGGCTGCCGCTTCGGCGCCTCGGCCAGGGCCCGCAGCCCCTCTTTACGCGAGAGCGTGAGGTTGTCCAGCGGCGGGGTCTCGGGGCGGGGCTGCATCATGCGTCCTCCAGAGCATCGGCGTAGAAGTCCCCGTCGTCCTCGGGACCGTCGAGTTCGTCTTCCTTGTCGTCATCACCGGGCAGCAGGCCCTCATACGGCTCGGCCTCCACCGCCTCCGGCTCCTCTGCGTCGTCCTCCTCGACGTCGGCGTTGGTGGCGAGGATCCGCGCGACGGACGGCAGCATGCGCACGTCGTCCTCGACGGTTCCCGGGAGGTCGAAGGCGGACTCCTCTCGGGCCTGGCGCAGCGCCAGACGGCGCTCGGTCATCGTCAGCCCGAGCCCCAGGTGCCAGCGGTCGAGCAGTTCGGCGACCGCGGTCTCGTCATCGGGGAACGGGTACTTCTCGCCCGCGATCTTCCGGGCGATCTCGATGGCCCCCTGGCTGATCGGGAACTTCTGCGCCGGGGCGTGCTCCCACTCCAGGGTGTGCCAGCGGCGGGTGTCCGGGCGGCGGAAGTAGATGTAGTTGACGTTGTCGGGGTCGACCTGCACGGGCCACAGCCCCTTGGCCTTCGGCCCGGTGTACGGGCTGGTCCCGCCCCGGTAGCCGTCCAGCCCGTCGCCGTTGTAGCGGCACTTGCGGATCTCGACGCCGTAGTGGTGGGTCGGCTTCCACTCGGTCTTGAGGAACTCGAAGCCGAGCGCCGGATCGCGGGGCACCTCGATGTAGCCGGCCCGGGCGATGCCGTGCTCGAACATCGCCGCAGGCGACAGCTTCAGCCCCGGTACGTGCACGTCGATGAGCCCCCTGTGCGGCCTGTGGTGATACGTGCAGGCCACCCATTCGCGGATGATCGCTTCCAACTCGTGGAGGAAGAAGAACGCCTGCTCCTCCGGCCGCTCACCCCGCGAGAACAGGTCCGGGCCCTTGTAGCCGGGCAGCGACTCCAGCAGCCCCTCGCGCACGGTCTTAAAAAATCTTTCAATCGGCCCTTTATCCCGGCCCGTTCGCAGACGGGCCGGCTGAATGGACAGGCCCAGACGCTGACAGACGGAGGTGATGTGCTCCGAGACGAAGGGTTTGCCGTGGTCGACGACGATCGTCTCCGGCACCAGAGCCGGAGAGGCGACACCGCCCTTCTTGGCTTCCTCCGGCTCCTCCTCGTCCGGGTCGAGTGCCTTCCGCTCGACGAACACCGTGCGGGGAATGCCGTGGTCAGGCCACACGGCGTGCGCTGGCCAGTCCTTGCCGGCGGGGCGGGGGCGGAAGGTCTGGAACATCACGGCCGCGACGTCGATGGACGACGTGGACACCGGGGTCACCCTGATCCCGCACACGCACCGGTCGTACCAGTCCATCGCGACCGTCAGTTCGGCCTGGACCCACTTCATCGTGATCGGGTCCATGGCGAAGACGTCCAGGCGCGTGGTGTCCATCAGCAGGTACTCGCCCGGCCGCGTGGGCCGCAGCTTCCCGTACGCGCCCGGCGGCCGGGTGGCGATGTCCCGGTTGCGCTTCGTACTCAGCCGGAAGGTCGGCAGCCGCCGCTCCAGCTCCTCGAGCCACCGGTATGCCGTCGCGCGACCGGGCAGCTTCACCTCTCCTTCGCCGTAGCGGGCCTCCAGGCGCGGGCCGACGGAGCGAATCACCTTCCCACGGGTCGGCTTCGAGTCCTTCCCGTGCTCGGCCATGATCTCCAGGGCCATCTCGACCCATCGCACGTCGGCCCGGCCCAGCCCTCCCATGTCGCCGCTCCCACGATCCGGGCCGCCGCGTACGAGCCCGGCTTCCCGGTCGGTGAGGAAGGCGCGCACCCACCGCTTGATGGTGCGTACGCTCACGCCCAACTCGGTGGCCTTCGCCTCGTACCGCTTCAGCTTGGGCACCGTAATCGCGTACTGCGGCCGGGGCTCGCCCGGCTCCGCGACTTCGTCGCTGCCCGAGCGGAAGCCGGTCAGGACCTCATTGATATGGGCGGCCCGCTCCCGGACCTCGGCAAGTTCCTCCTCGCTGAGCAGAGCGAACAGCACCGAGGCTGTCTCGCGGTCGTCGTCCGATTCCGGCCCCGGCCCGGTCGCGATGACCCGGGCCCGGCCCGAGGCGAGCACCTCGCGCAGCGACAGACGGAACCTGCGACCCGGCCCGTCACGGACCAGCACCTCGTTACCGGCCGCCGAGCCGAACATCTCCTCTACCACGACGACTTCGCCGTCGTACTTCAGCCTCGTGCCCACCCCGACACGTACAGCGGCTCCGGTCACATGTCCTCCTCCATGAGACCCCGACCTCGTGATCCGACAGATCTGCTCGATCTGCTCCGCGTCGAGTGCGGATTCGTCCTCGGGCTCCTCGATGGGGCGGGGCAGGTCGCGTCTGCCAGCGCCAGCCACCGTGGCCGGGCCCTGGCGCAGCATGTGGCGCTCGGACAGCGGCTCCGTCAGGTCCGTCACAAAGTGCTGGCACCACAACAGCCGCAGCACCGCGGCCCTCACCCGCCAGTCCGGGTGACGGGGGAAGGCATGAAACGCCTCGCCCAGCGTCGCCCCGTACAGATCTGTCGCCCGGATCTCCGCGAGCAGGTCCTCGTCGAAGAGCCAGTCGCGGCGATAGCCCGCGAGGAACCGCAGGTTCGCCAGTTCAGCTTCGGGCGGCTCGGACCACACCTGGAAATCCCAGCCGCGCGACAGAACGACCTCGCGGGCCCAGCCGAGCGCGAAGTTCACCTTCGGGCGGGTCAGCCGGTGCCGCGGTTTGACGTCCACAACCAGCGGAACGTCCTTCTCGCGCATCACCAGGAAGTCGGGCACGTGGCGGCGCCGACGGCCGTCGACGGTGGTGGACAGCAAGAACGGCTGGGCGAAGACGCCCGTCACGTCCTGGTCGAAGTCCGCGTAGAGCAGTCGTGTCAGCTCAAGCCGTGACTCGTAGACGACGTGGTCGCGCATGGTTGACGACCAGTACAGGCCGGAGTAGTGCTTCTGGCCCTCTCGCCAGCGGAACGTACGCCAAGGAATCGAGGGCTCGAAGACGTCGATGCCCGTCGTCGACCAGACCAGGTCCTCGTCGATCTTCCCGTCCGTACGGCGGAGACTCATCGAGACTTCGCCGATCACACGCGACATACCCCACCCCCGAGCAGCAAGAGCGGGGCGCGGAGCTCCCGGTCTCGACCAGCTGCGACATCTCCACGATCAAGCAGGAGGGGACGCTGCATAGAACGAGACCGGGAACAGCACTACGACGAGTGAAGGATCAGACAGGAGTGCGTCTCACCGCGTTGTCCCTTGGGTCGGACGAGGGCCATCGTCAATGAGAAAGGGTCACGCGAAATGCGAACCTACACCGCGGTGAGGTCGTAGAACTGTGTGTCTACTGGTTCGGGCCGGATGTAGAGATGGAGTGCTCCGGCTCCGGATGTCCAGTCCTGGCCTCGGAAGGTCGGCGTGAACGCTTTCATGATCCTTGTCCTGGTTCGGTGCGGCCCAGGTGAATCTCCTGCACGCGGTCGAAGGTGTAGGTGTTCGCAACGGGGTCCTGCCGTTCCAGGACCAGCCACAGGGAGGAGACGGTGGCCGCGACGCGGGCGCCGGGGCGAAGGGCACGGCCGAGTTCGGAGGCGAGGCGGTCCGAACGCGCCGCCAGATCGGGCGTGCTGGTGTCTTTGAGGCCGTAGCCTCCGGTCATGTGGCCCCAGAACCAGTCGGCGGGCCTGGGCAGGGCGAGTCCGGCTGATTCGAGCCCGGCCCGTACGCTCCGGTAGAGCTGGTGCAGTTCGTCCTCGGGCCACACATCGGCGAGGGCTGCGGACGCGGACGCGCGGGGCGGTCCGATCTCGATCCTGATCGGTGCCGCAGCGGCGAGTGCCTCCTGGACGGCCGGCGCGGCACGCAACAGGCACTCAGCGTCGATGCGCCGTCCGTCGCCGTCGTGGGGCTCGATCTTCTGGATCGTCATGTGTAGGTCGGGCTCGGCGACCGGCGTGATGAAATCCCGGTAGGGGGCCAACGTTTCACGGAAGCGGGCGAAGTAGGACAGCACGTGTGGTTGATCGTGCGGCAGCCACAGCACGTGCGGCGTGACCCGGTCCTCGTCCGGCGCGTTCGCACCGGCCCACAGCCGCTCCGGAGTCAGGAACTGCCTCACCGGCCACCCGCCTCAACTGCGATCAGAGCGGGATCGACGGTCGCCCAGATGATCCGGTGGTCGGATCCGGCCAGCGCCGCCGCGCTGTCCAGCACGCCGTACGCCGTCAGGGCGGGCGCGACCGGGCGGGATACGAGGATCAAGTCGATCCTGCGCTCGCCCCAGGGATCGGGATCGCCCTGTCCGTCCGCCCAATGACCGACCGTCGCCTGCCACGGAGCGCCCAGATGGGCAGCCGCGTCGACCATATAGCCGTTGCGCAGCAGCATTTCGGTCTGACGCCGGTCCGCGAGCTGCGTGCCGCCGATGGTGCCTTCCTGCACCTGGGATTCGAGATCGTCGTGGCCCTGGGTCGCGTACACCTCGGCGTCGTAGTAGTCCAACGTCCCGTATGGTCCTGGCACTTGGACGGCGGACAAGGCATTGAAATCACCGACCACGACGGCGGGCTTTACCCCTCCGGTGCGGCGCAGCAGGCCCTTGATCCGAAGCGCCTCCTGGAAACGCCAGTCCGGGCGGAAGGGATCACCCTGGTACACGACCAGGGTGAGGGGCTCGGGGGCGCCGATGTCGAAGGCCGCCGTGGTCAGTCCGTGCCAGAAATCCGGAACGCCCAGCGGCCGGTAGCTGTCCGGGACGTAGCAGGCTGTACCTGGCTTCCACAACGCGGCCGTGTACCAGGCTCGGTGGGGGTGGCCGTCGGCGGCCATCGCCATGCCGTGCGGATACCCGGCGGTGGGGGTGATTTTGGCGGTCAGTCCGCAGTCGTCGGCGAACGCTTTCACCGTATCGGCGGCTACGGCGTCCCACTGTTCACGCGGGGTGTTCGGGGCATCGACCACGATCTCCTGGACACCGAGAAGATCTGGGTCCAGCTCGCGCACGGCAGCGACGCGGTCGTTCCAGGCATCGGAGCCGAGGCCGTCGAGGCGGAGCTTGAAGGCGTTGTAGTTGCCTATCTTCAGCAACGCGAAGTTCCTTTCACAGACGGTGAGTTGACCTGGGCTGGCAGGTCAGGAAGCGGATGGCGGCGGTGTGATGGGGCGGCCGTCTTCCAGTACCACCGCGCCGTCGGTGTCGCGGGCGTGGAAGGCGGCCAGGGCGCGGCGGGCGTTCCCGGGCGCCATCAGGGCAGGGAGGTCGGCGGGGTCGACGAAGTCGACGCCTTCGATCTCGCCTTGGCGCGGGCGGATCGCGGCGATCTGTTCGCTGTCCCAGGTACCGCCGTCGAAGACGTAGATGATCTCGCCGGGGAAGCATGCGTCGGGGTCGAAGCCGGGTGTGGTGGACGGGACCCAGTCCACAGCCAGGGCCCGGCTGATCGGCAGGCGGACGCCGAGTTCCTCCAGGACCTCGCGAGCAGCGGCCGAGGCGGGGGCTTCCTCGGTGTCCACTCCGCCGCCGGGCAACAGCCGTGTCGTGCGGTAAGTGACGCGCTGGAGCAGGATGCGGTCGGCCGTGTCGGTGATGAGCACGGACACGCCGGTCCACAGGGTGGCCCGGGAGGCTCCGTACGCGGCGGCCGTCATCGCGGTGCCGGCTGAGTCGGCAGAGTCGCGGGGGGATTCCATCTGTTCTCCGATCGTGAGGGGCGGGGCCGGTTCCGGTGCCTTACTGCACCCCGATGGTCGTCAGACTCCGGGCAGCGGCGAAGGGAGTGAACTCGGCGGGCGTGTGACCGATGGGGAGGCTGGGGCGCCGTGCGGGGAGGCACCGGGCGCCGGGGGGTGAACAGCCCGTCGGGGAACCGGTCGAGTGGATACCGACGCCCGTCCCCGACGCTCTCGTTCTCCTGGTCGGTGGGTTCGCCATCCCACTCGGTGACGACTGCGGCCACCGTGAGTCGGACAACATCACCTACCGCGTCCACCAGGGTCCCGCGAAGGATCACGTCTTCCTCGCATGCCGTGCAGCCCGTCTGCTCCGCGAGTTCGCGGCCGACGGCTCGTTTCAGCGACTCGCCTGAGTCGATGTGCCGCCGGACGTTCGTGAGTGCCACGGTGCTGGAGGCCGAGGAGCAGGCCCTTTGGGCCGTGGAGGATGGCGCCGCCTTCCAAGGCCCCGTTCGGTTCTGGGGGCCGGCTCTGGTGCGAGGCCGACCTGTCACCGGGCACCTTGGCAGACTTGGAAGAGGGAGCAGGCGACAGGATTGTCTTCGTCAGGGGCGGAGAGGATGTCGATTTGGTCCACGACGAGGCCCTGCTCGACGAACAGGTTCTCCCACAGGGCCGGGACCAGCACCCACATGTCGACCCCGAGTTGGCCGCCGCCGGCCAGCGGCAGAATCTCGGGCCGTGGAGCGACGGCCGTCGAGGGGCCGAAACCGTCGGAGTTGGTGTGCAGGACAGAGAAGACCAGGCGCCCTCCGGGTGCCAGGGCTGTGGCGAGGGCGGGCAGCAGCCGTCGGGGGTCGATGTAGGCGAGGCCGTGGATGGAGTAGATGACGTCGTACGGCTTGGTCTGTTGGAGGTGTTCGACGGCGTCGGCGAGGATCAGGTTCAGGCGGGGCTGAGAGCCGTAGCGTGCGGTGGCGCGCTGGTGCTGCGTCGCGGACACGTCGACGGCGTCGACCAGGGCGCCGTGCTCGCGCGCGAGGTATGCGGCGTACTTGCCCAGGCCCGAGCCGAGGTCCAGTACCCGGTGGCCGGTGACATCACCGAGAACCTCGACACCGGGGCCGGTCGGCCAGAATCCCCAGGTGAGGCGGTCGACCTCGGGTACGGCGGTGGATCGTTCGAGGTGGCGCGTCCCGTACGCCGTCCAGGCCGTCACGTTGGCCAGTTCCTCGCAGTTCATCTGCACTCTCCGTTTCCGACGTGGTCGAGGTGGTGCTGTGGTTGCCGGCTGCCTGGGCCGTAGTGGGCGAGTCCTGGTTTGGCCGGCCGGGATGGAGAACGCGGGGCCGACTCCTGGGCCGTGGCTGGGTACGTGATCGGATCCGGTCAGGAACCCTCGTTGTTCCAGGTGAAGACGAGGCGGCTGTGCGGCTTGTCCAGCACGTGCCCGGTGGGCAGGTCCCGGTCGGCGGTGCCTGCGGGGAACACGGTCAGTTCGGGGTAGCCGTGGGGACGCACGTGCTGGTCCCATGAGCGCACCGCGGTGGCGAGTTGTTCGGCGAGCCGGGGACCATTGAGGCCGTAGGCGTGGGCGATGAATTCGGCCCGCCCCTGCTCGGAGGTAGCGGTGTCGGTGACCGGGACGTGGGTGAGGTAGGCCATGGAACCGTCGCCGAGCACGGCGGGTGCGTTGGCCCCACGGGGCACGGCAGCGATGGCGATGTCCCGGTCGCGGTCGAGTGCGAGGCGGCAGAAGCCGGGCACGGTGGTGGCGAGATAGAGCTGCAGAGTTTCGAAGGACTCCTGGGGCGCGACGGTCACGCCGGTGGGCACCTCGTGCCGTGGTCCGCGCAGCGCGTCCTCGATCCCGGACACGTCGGCCGGTTCGCCGTCCTCGAAGCGCAGTTGCAGCTCCCCGCCGCGCACATCGGCGACCGGGGTGGTGCGGGATGCGCTGCCGAGGTCCCGTACGAACCCGCAGAACGTGAAGCCGCGGGCATGCAGCACGTCGCCGTGCTTCTGGAAGGTGATGGCGCGGGTATAACCGTGGATCTCCAACGGCAATACCAAGTACCGGCCTTCGGCGAGCTGCTCGCGCCAGGCGGGGGCGATGTCCCAGCAGTTGTGAGTGATGACGCAGCCGTCGAACCCGGCGCCCGGCACGTGGCCGGGTGCGCCGAGACGTCCGTCGCCGAGCAGCACGTTGACCCGGCCGCTACCGGCCTCGGCGGTGAACCGGCGGGTGCGCGCGATGACGTACGGGTCGATGTCGACGCTCACCACCCGTCCGACCGGTCCGAGGACGTGGGCGAGGAGTTCGGCGTTGTAGCCGCCGGATCCCACCTCGCACACGGTCAGGCCGGGCTCCAGGTGGAGGCTTTCGATCATGTCGGCCTGGAGCCAGGCCGCGGACACCGAGCTGGTGGCCTGCCCTTCGTCGTCGCGGCGTGTGATGACGGCGAGGTCGTCGTCGTACGCCGTGGTCAACGGGCTCTCGGGCGTGAACCGGTGACGGGGCACTGCCCGCAGGGCCTGTCGGACCTCGTTCGAGGGCGCCCACCCGCCGGCGAAGACCTTCGCGGTCATGTCCTGCCTCAGTCGCACGGCCTGGGCCGGTTCGCCGTCCACGCGCGGGTGGATGATCGCGTGCGGGTAGGCGTGCACGGGGGCAAGGCCGGGGAGGACGCCGGGCCAGACGGCATCCAGCGCCTGCGCGGAGGGGGCGAAGATCTGGTCGAGGTGAGCCAGGGTGTGCAGGGGGTGCCACTCCCACCGTGTGAACTTGTCGGGCTCGCGGCAGGCGAGCGTGCCGGAATGGGCGGTGATGCGGACCACGGCGGTCAGGCGGGAGATGCCCTGGTTGTCGTCCCAGAGCATGCTCAGCACATGCCCGTCGGCTACTTCGGCGATCAGGCCGGTCTCCTCGGCCAGTTCACGCACCGCCGCCTGCTCGAACGGTTCGGATCCCTCCGTACGCCCGCCCGGCAGCTCCCACATGGTGCTGGTGGAACGGCCCAGCAGGACCCGGCCGTGGACGTCGGTCACCACCGCGCAGGCGCCCGTCACTGCGTGCGCGGCGGGCTTGTGTTTTTCCGCTACTGCGATCTGGTTGAGGCGCGGGCTGCGCAGGATCACCACGGCGAGCCCGTCCGTATCGAAGCGCTGGACCTGTTCCCATCCGGCACTCAGCAGACTGATCTCGTGCTCGTCCAGGGCGATGTCCCGCTTCTTGGCCGGGGTGTGCGCGGCGAGCGGGGTGATCACGACGATCGCGCCGTCCTCGCGCAGCCGGCGCCCGAGGTCGTGCATGATGCGGGTGCGGTCGCCCAGGAATGTGTACGCGAGCCGGAGGGTGATCAGGTCGTACGTGTTCTCCTCCAGAAGTGCGAGGTCGTCCCGCTCGACGTCGAGCCGCAGCCAGCGCACACCGGCCGGACTGGTGGCCCGCGCGTGGTCGAGGGCGCTGTCGGCCCAGTCCACGGCGTCGACCGTGTAGCCCGCCGATGCCAGGTGGACGGCCAACTCACCCAGACCGCAGCCGACGTCAAGGGCCCGGCCACCGTCGCCGGGGGCTGGTACGTGCTCGGCCAGCAGCGCCCGTTCCGTCTCCCCGAGGGAGCGGAAGCGCCGGTCTTGCGCGTAGTGGGTGTTCCACTCTTCCTGCTCTGCGTATCCCAACGGAGTCGCTCCTTCGCGCCGTTCGGTCGACGGGCGGGTCATCGGTCGGTGGACAGGGCGAGGAGTTCGGCGAACAGTCCGCCGCCGGAGGCGAGTTGGTCGTAGGTGCCGTGCTCGGCGATCCGGCCGCGCGTCATGACAATGATCTTGTCGGCGATCTGGGTGTTGACCAGCTGATGGGTGACCACGATCGTCATACGGCCGCCGGCGATCGACTTGATCTGTTCGAGGATGGCGTGTTCACCGCGGGCGTCCATCTGGCTGGTCGGCTCGTCCAGGATCAGCAGCTCCGGCTGCCGGTACAGGGCCCGCGCGCACGCCAGGCGCTGCCACTGCCCGCCCGACAGTTCCGTGCCGCCCCAGAACTCCCGCGCCAGCAGCGTGTCCAGGCCGTGCGTCAGTTCCTCGATGGCCTCCCGCAGGCCGACCGCCTCCAGCGCCTGCCACACCAAGTCGTCGTCGAACGTGCGGGGTTGGCCGAGGGTGACGTTGTCGCGGACGTTGAGCGGCCACTGCGCGAAGTTCTGCGGTACGAGTCCGGAGCGCTCCCACAGCCTGTCTGGGTCGAGGCTGGTGAGGTCGTGGCCGTTCCAGCTGACGGTGCCCTGGTCGGCGAGGAAGATCCCGGCGAGGAGACGGGTCAGGGTGGACTTTCCGGAGCCGTTCTCGCCGACCACGGCGAGGATCTCCCCGCGCCGCACCGTCAGCGACACCCCGGCCACCGCCGGCGTCTCTTTGCCGGGGTAGCGGTAGACGGCCTCGTCCAGGTGGATCTCCTCCACCGGCCCGACAAGGGCCAACTCGCCGCGTTTCGGGGCGCGTTCGGCGGCGAAGGCGAGGAAGGCTTCCATATCGGCCAGGTAGAGGGCGGTGTGGAACATGGCGGCGCCATTGATGACGAGCTGGCTGAGGGCGGCGAGGGTGGTCTGGACGGCGACGACCGCGGTGGCGGCGATCGCCGGTTCGATGCGTCCGGTGGCGGCCAGGTAGGCGAGCGCGGCCCAGGTGACGGTGAGGAAGACGCCGCCGATCGCGGAACTGGCCAGCACAACCCGCAGCATCGTCGGCGCCATGCCCAGGGTGCGCCGGTCGATGCGTTCGGAGATCGTACGGTGCCAGAACCCCAGGTAGGGGACCATGCCGTTGGCGCGGATCTCGTCGGTGAACTTCGGGCTGGTCACCCAACCCCGCATGTTCTGGCGGACGTTGCGGTCCCCTACATTGGCGTAGTGCGTCTCGTAGTTGATGCGCGCGTGCAGGATCGCGCCCGCGGCGGCGGGCACGACGGCGAGCAGGAGCAGCGGCAGCATCAGCGGGTTCAGCACCAGCAGTACCCCGCTCGCGGTGACCATGCGGGCCACGGCGGCGGCGAAGCGGGTGGCGTCCTGCACCATCACATGGCCACGAACCACGCCCATCTCCGCGGCCTCCTGACGGTCCGCGAAGCCGTCCTCGGCGCGTGCGGCGGCCTCCACCCGGCACACCGCCTCGACCAGCGCACTGTCGGCTTCCGTGGTCAGCCTTGGTGTGATCCGCCCGTCCGCGTACGAGGAGAGCGCGCTCGCGATCCGGCCCGCTGCCGCGGCGATGGCGATGCCCAGCAGTGCGGGCAGCGCCTGGTGCAGGCGCTCGGCCACCGGCCCGGCGGCCAGGATCGGCTGCATGGCGTGGCGGGTGTAGGTCAGCAGTAGGCCGGCAGCCACGGCGGTCAGTACCGTGCAGCCCGCCAGCAGCAGGACCGCGGACCGGTCGGTGGCCCACGCCATCCGCGCGGTCTGTCCCAGCACCCGCGGCAGCCGGGCGCACATCTGCCCGAACGACGCCTCGTCCAGCGGGTTCTTGGCGTACCGGCCCTCATAGCGGATCTCCGCCGGCGCCGGCGGCGGCACGACCGTCCGCGTGCCGCGGTCAGTTGGTCCGGCGTTGGGCGGGGTGTTCTGGGCGGGGACGAGGTCGCGGTTCACGAGCCACCTCCGCTCGCCGGGACGGTGATGGTGCCGAACCGGCGGCCGGCACAAAAATTCTCCAGGACCTGCCGGGTGTAGGGGTGGCAGTCGGAGGGCGGATCTCCGGGATCGATCCACAGGATCTGGTCGTGCTTGTGGGGCTCGGCGTTGTGCGGCTCTCCCTGCCAGCGGTGGGCAACGAACACGGCCCCGATCACCCGCATACCGTCCGCGTCGAGGTAGTGCACCAGCTGGCCGAACTCCAGGTCGTCGGCGGCGACATGGATCCCGGTCTCCTCGGCCAGCTCACGCAGGGCGCCCTCGTCGAGGAACTCGCCGGTCTCCAGCTTTCCGCCGACCACGGTGACCTGGTTCGCGCTGGTCTTCGACGTCGCGTTGTGCCGCACCGCGAGGATGCGCCCGTCGCCGCGCACCACCAGCACCATCACGTTCGCCGGACTCAGATACGGATCGCTCACGCTGCCTGCACCTCCAGCCGGGCCAGCGTCGCCCGCCCGCGCTCGACGATCTCGCGATCGCCATTGGGTACCCCCCAGGAGATGGCGCTCGCCGCATCCAGCGCGGACAGGCAGCGCAGTGCCCGCTCCTCCTCGCCGGTGAGCTCCCGGCCGTAGCCGGTCCAGAACGCCTCCCCCAGAACGGGATGCTCGGCCCAGGGGCCGCAGGCGAGGGGGATGACATCGGCGACCACGGCGTGCGGGCGGGCGCGCTCCAAGTCCACCGCCCCGACGCTGTGCCCGCGATCCGTGTCCAGCAGCCAGTTGCGTGCCTGGAAGTCTCCGTGGATGTATCCGGCGGGCAGCGCACCGATGTGTTCGAGCGCGGCGGCATGCCGCCGAACGGTCTGCCGTTCTGTCGGGCTGATCAGGTCACCGGCCCGTTCCAGGTGCCTGTCGGCGCCGCCAGCGGCACGGGCGATCTCGGCGACAGCGTCCCGGCGGTCCTGGAGGCAGAGATCGTTCTCTCCGCCGTGGAAGCGCCGCAGCCAGCTGCCGGCCTGCCGGTGCAGGGCGTGCTGCTCGGCGGGGGTGAGGGAGAGCGACTTCACCGGGCGGCCCGCGACCGGGGAGAGGAGCAGCGCCCGCTGATGCGGGTCGGTTCCCCGAAGCAGGGGGACGGTGCCCGACTGAAGACCGGGGGCGACTTCGCGCAGGGCGCGGGTCTCCCGGGCGAAGAACGCCGGGCTCGGGGACAGCTTCGCGAAGACCCGCCCGGTGTCGCAGGTCAGTTCCCACACGCGGGAGTTGGGGCGGTCGTGGGAGACATTGCGTTCGGACCGTACCGGGCCGACGATGCCCTGGGCCCATTCCCGCAGGGCGGGCGGGATCGGATGGCCGACGCTCATGCCCCCCACCTCGGTGTCGGACGTGACATATCCGCGAGGGGCGACACGGCAACACCGGCACCGACCGGCACACGGGAACGAACAGCCGTCCAGGCGGCCTCGGGCCGTCCAGGGACAGGATGAGCGAAAACGGGGGTGGGGCGCATGGTTCCTCCTGCGTTCGGCGCTGCGAGCGAACGAGCGTGTACAGGTGCGGGCACGGACGGTGGACACAGGCATTCATCGCCAACAGGGCGGCCGACAGGCCGGGTTGGGGATGACTGATGATGACCGGGACAACGAGCCGGCCGCTGGTTTCGAACACGCGTGTTTGAGTCGCGTCCCCGCCCCGCGGTTACGGGGCACGGGCGTCGCACATCCCTGAATTGAGCGGCGCACGGGGGTCCCGGTCGTGGCCGAATCGCCGAGGACCGGCACCCCCACGCCACGAAATGCGACGGTGCCATCGGGTCTGAGCGACCGCGACGCGAAGCCCGTCCCGTCCGTGGCAGCACAGACGGGCACAGGGGCGGACAGCTTGGGGATGGTGAGCAGTACGCGGTTAACCGGAGCGACTACACCTCTGGGAGACACGCTCCAGGGAGCGAGGCATGGGAGCGTGCCGGCCCTGGCTGGACTCATGGGCGGTGAGGGCCGATGCTCTGGATCGGTACACCGAGGTACAGCTCCGCCACCCCTCCGGTCTCGGCGGCCAGCAGGCTCTGTTCGATCCGCCGCAGCGCGTGGTCGACGGCGAGTTCTCCAATGGCCGTACGCTCGGCCCAGCGAGCTTCAGCGAAGACGCCGCCTTCGGCGATGGCCGGTTCGACGTTCTCGGGGAGCTGGACTTCGAACACCCAGTTGGTTCCCTCAACGTGTTTGCCCGGCCTCGCTGGGACGTGGTCGACCGCGAGCCATCGGCCGGGGGTCACACGCAGGCCCAGCCTCTCGTCGAGGGTGCGGCTGAGGGCTTGTCGCGGTAGTTCGTCCGGTCCGGCTGACCCTCTCGGCAGCCCCCATCGAGAGACTCTGATCTTGTCGAGGCGGTTGACCATCAGAAGCCGGTCGCCTCTCGTGATCACGGCGTGCACCCCCACCCGGCGGGGTGGCGGGTCTGTGAACCAGTTCTTCGTGGTGGCAGGCGACACGGTGTCTCCTTCGGATCTGCGGTTGTGTGCGGCATCTCTTGCGCCGGACGCGGCGGCGGCCGACGCATGAGAAGGTCTTCCGCCCGTCAGGCGGCGCCCTGGCGCAGGGGCCTGGGGTGCCCGCCGAGGGGGCGATCGGTGATGGCCAGCAGGACGTGGATCGAGTGCTGTGGTGTGGTCACGTCGTGGCGGACACCGCGGGGCAGGAGCAGTAGTTCACCGGGGCGGGTGGTGAGCTGGAGCCGGTATGCCGGGTCCGGGCCCCGAGGCGCCAGTTCTTCGCGCCGCGTACCTGCACGATCAGGCCGTCCCACTCGTCGTGGTGCGGGCCCGCCGTACGGTCTTGTGGGCGGGATTCGAACACGGAGCAGGAGACCCGGCGTCGGAGCATTCTGCTCAGGTGCAGGGTGGTGAGCGCGTGCCGGCCGTCGGACCGGGTGTGGAGGCTCTCCCCGACGCGGGTGCGAGGCCGGGAGGCGTATGCGCGTGCGAGGAAGCAGTCGGGCCAGCGCTACCGCAGCGGGTGGGGCCTGGTAAGTACGGGCGTCTCTCGCGCGTCCACTGCGCCTCCTATAGGCAGGGGACTTGGCTCTCCTCATGCTGTCTTCTCCGGGAACTCCATCCCGAGGGCCACGAGTTGCTGGTGCCGCTCCGGCCTGAGTTTCCCCTGCTGGTACATCTGGATGCAGGTGTACATCCAGGTCCGTGGGCGTAGACGGATCGGTTTCTCGATGATGTAAGTGCTCGGGATGTCCAGATGCCCGTGCCGGGACTTGAACTCGGTGACTGCTTTGAGGTTGAGGTCCCAGCGGTGTTGCAGCGCGTCCCAGACGAAACCGATGCGGTCCAGGACGTGGCGCTGCCCGGGCGTCAGACGTTCCGGGTGTAAGCGGAATCCGGCGACCTGCTGGCCGATGTTCCGGCCGCGCAGGGCGTATCTCTGAGGTATGTCGAGGTGGCCGTTCCAGATCATGAACTCGCGGCAATCCGCGACGAATTGGCTCCAGAGGTACTCAGCGCGGTCCCAGATGAACCCCTCCGCGTCGAGTGCCGCGATCTTGCCTTCGGGCACTTGGCCGTTTCTGTAGGACGTGCGCAGGGAGGCGCATATTTGGCCGAGTGTGTATTCGCGGTTCCCTCTCGTGACGGTGTAGCTCTTCGGGACGTCCAGGTTGCCGTGTTGCTTCTTGAACTCTCTCAACTCTTGGATCAGTTCCTGTAGTTTCTGGTCGGGAACCGACCACGTCATTCCGAGGGCCTCCCATTCCTCGATCTGGGAAGGCGAGAGCTTTCCCGTCTGGTGCAGTTTGCGCAAGTATGTGATCCAGCGGCCCAGGCCCAGGCCGGTAGGGGTTCGGTAGTCCTCGTGCACGCGGAGGTCGCCGTGTTCGGCCCGGTAGGTCTCGGCGGCCTGGAGGTATTCAGGCCAGACGGTGGTGGTCGCGCGTACGGTCCGTACGGCGATGGCGTCGGCGAAGTCCGCAGGGACGGGAATGCCGGTGAAGGAGAGCCACTCGGGCAGCTCTCCCTCGGTGCCGGCGCCGAGGTCAACCGTTCCGTCGGCGGCGGGGGCGGCCAGGGAGCGGCGGGCGGTTTCGAGCTGCCGGTGCAGCGATTCGTCGTGCGAGGCCAGGGCCCGGACCGTCTGCCAGACCGGGCCGAAAGGAGTGGAGCTCAGCGCCGTCTCGGGGTCCTGGTCCTCCTGGAGAAAGACCGGCACCATGATGGTCGCCGTTTTGGGTGTACTGCGGTCGCTGAGCCGCATGGCCCGCCCGGTCCCCTGGATGGTGTCGATCGTGCTGCGCGGGCTGAGGAAGCAGACGGCGTCCACGGCGGGAACGTCGACGCCTTCGGAAAGGACGCGGGCGTTGGAGACGACGACCAGGCCGTCCTCCTGCCCTGCGAGCCTGTCCAGCGCCTGTCGCCGCTCGGCGACGTTCTGACTGCCGTGGACGTGCTCGGCGGCCAAAGCAGCGGGACGCTGGTCGGGCGGCAGCAGCGCGTGGGCATGGGGCAGGAACCTGGCGAACCATTTCGCTTCGGCGACGGTGCCGTGATAGGTGATCATGCGACGGATGCCGTGTTCATGGGCGGCCCGCAGTACGGCGAGCTGCTTGGCGAGCATGGAGGCTGCCACAGCGGTCCTGCCGATCCGCAGGAACGCGTCGTCCCGGCCGAGCAGCTGATGGGTCTCATTGCTGGTGACGACGGGGACCACAAGGCGGTAGCGGGCGAGGAGACCGAGGTCGATGGCAGTCGAGAACGGCAGCCGGTAGGCGACCGGGCCGTAGAGGTCTTCGTCATCCATGCTGATGACGCCCTCGCCCTCGCTGTCGAGGATCCGGGGAGTGGCGGTGAGATACAGGCGCCGTCGCGCCGTGATGATGTCGTCGTAGTGGATGGCAGCCCAGGCTTTTCCCGTGGCGCCTGCCGTGCGGTGGGCTTCGTCGATCACGGCGATGTCCGGCGCCGCCATGTGAAATCGCGCCTGGGCCTCGGCCAGGACGTGGAGGCTGGCGTAGGTGCAGGCGACAGTGACCGCCCCGGGGCCGGAGGCGAGTTCCGCCAACTGGGCGGCGTCGTTGGCGACTCGGGTGTCGCTGTCGGCGAGTTCGGCCTGCAGGCCGGTGCGGTTGGCAGTGAGAACCTCGCGGTCCGAGCAGACCGCGATGACGCGCCCCAGCCGTTGCCGGCCGAGCTGGCGTGCCCACTCCGCCATCGTCTGGCGAACCAGTTCCAGGGTGGGGACGACCACCAGGCGGCGTTGGGCACCGGCGTCGGCGACGAGACCCGCGACCTCCGCGCCTACCCGCGTCTTGCCGGTCCCGCACGCCATCACGGCGGTGACCCGGCTGGAGTCGATCAGGCCCTTGGTCAGGGCGTCCGCTGCTTCCTGCTGGTGTGCAAACAGGGGAGGCGGAGTCTGGAGCAGGTCCACTATCGGTCGGTTCCTCGGTCTTGTCGGAGCAAGTTGGGGGGGAGAAGTTCGTGCGGAGGTGAAGCGTCGTCGCCCGCTGCGGGGGCCACGTCCACCGGGTCTGTGTGCGCGGTGCGTGGTCGGTTTGCTGAGCACGACCGGCTACTTCAGGTGTTGCCATCCGATCGAGGAGGTGCCCGGCTGCCTGTTGGAGGTCCCGCGGCCCTCGGATGGCGAGCAGCGGGTGTGCGGTGCTGCTACTCCCGCTGGACGGTGCCTTTGCGGTCCTGCGGTCCGCCGCCGAGCGCTCCCTGCACACGTCCCGCGTCGGCGTCCCCCGCAGGGGTGCCGGGATGCCCGGCCAGAATCCGGGCAAGTGCCCGGTTGAGCTTGCCCTCGACCTCGTCGGTGAGGTCCTTCCCGTCCGTGGTGACCACCCGTACGGAGTTGGTGCTCGCGGTGGTGACGCCTTTCCGGCCGCTGCGGTACCAGGTCTCGAAGGCCACGTGCAGGGTTGCCTTCGGGGACGTGACGGCAAGCACGTACCTCCCCCTGTCGTCTCGGCCGACGCAGACGTCGATGTCGTCCCGGCCGTTCAGGTGGGCCTCACACCGGCGGAGTTCTTTGCGGATTTCCATCGGAAGCGTCTCGGGATCACCGATCCGGTTCAGGGAGGGGAGGGCTGCTGGAGCGTCAGCGTCGGTGCACAGACGCTCGGCCAGCGCGCGGTACTCCGGCCATGAGTGCGGTACAGGACGCCGCTCGCCGTCCTGGAACAGCTGGTAGGCGGAGCGTTTCCATCCTCTGCTGCTGCGCCGCAGCAGGGCCTCGATCCGCAGGCGGCCGTTGTGGTGCGTGATGCGGATAGCGGCCTCGCCCTCGTAGGCGATCACCGGAGCAATGCCCGTTTCGCGGGCTATGGCGTCGGCCTCACGCTGTACCTGCAGAGGTATGAACGGTTGCTGCTCGGCGGGGAGTTGACGGGCATCGGGCACGATCTGGACTGCTCCTTCTGGCCAAGAACGTAAGGAGGGCAGGCCCGGCGGCCTGCCGCCTTTGGCCGTGACGGGTCCGGGGCGGCTTCCGTGATCAACCCGGGGCCGTGCCTCGTCGGATCCGATCGGCACCGTGACGCGACTTTCCGGCATCAATTGCGTCCCGGGAGTTTGCGGATGACGGCCCGTACGCCGAGCCGGGACAATTCCCGGGCCAGATCCGCGCTGATGGTGTTGTCGCGCAGCTTCTTTCTCTGGTAGCGCAGCCAGTACCCGAGTTTCAGCCCGTCGGCTGTGACGTAGTCCCAGGGCACTTCGGTATGGCCCTCCGCTGCGCGGTAGCCCCTGAGTGCCTGCAGATGACGAGGTTCGTGCAACTGGCGTCCGTCGAGGTGGAGTTGGTTGGCCGTAATGCGTTCTGCGCGCTCCGGTGACAGGTTGCCCGCCTTGAGTTTCTGGAGCTGCATGGTGCGCCAGTTGCCGAGGTTCAGTCCGCCGGCGGTGATGTGGTCCTTCGGGACGATCGGGTG
Organism: Streptomyces sp. NPDC058469; assembly: GCF_042721125.1. Taxonomy (NCBI): domain Bacteria; kingdom Bacillati; phylum Actinomycetota; class Actinomycetes; order Kitasatosporales; family Streptomycetaceae; genus Streptomyces; species Streptomyces sp. NPDC058469. The sequence continues at coordinate 72,555 of NZ_JBHXME010000016.1, read as the reverse complement.
GCCGTGTTCCTTCTTGAACTCCAGCCAGGCCGCGAAGCCTTGGTTCCAGTAGTGCTCGATCCGGTCGCGGATGAAGCCGAGTTCGAGGAGTTGGACTTGGCGCTCGACACTCAGGCCGTCCCAGGTGTTACGGCGGGTGGTCACCTGACTTCCCAGGGGCCGGCCGGCCGGTGTCACGTATTTCTGGGGAACGTCCAGGTGTCCGTTCTCCTCGCGGAACGCGACGAGGTCCGCGACAAACTGCTCCCAGATGCGGTCGAGTTTGTTCCAGACGATGCCGAGTGCTTCGAGTTCGGCGATCTCCTCAGAAGTCGCCTGGCCGTCGCGATAGCGGCTCTTGTGGTTTTCGAGCCAGCTGTAAAGGGGGAGTCCCTCCGGAGTCGTCCAGCCACGCGGAGGCTCCAGGTGACCGTGTGCTGCGCGATAGGCGGCGCACGCGGCGGTTCCCTCGGCCCAGGCGCTGCTGGCGGACCGGACGATCCGTACGGATATGGCGCGGGCGAAGTTGGGCGGCACGGGAATCCCGCTGATGCTCAGCCAGTCGGGAAGGTCACCGTGCGGCTCGGAGTCCTCCTGCCTGTCGAGGTGGAGATCGAGGCTGTCGCGGGCGCCCAGGGACTGCCGTGCGTTGTCGAGCCGCTTGCCGAGGGTGTCGTCGGTGGCCCGTAACGCCTGAGCTACCCGTAGCACCGGCCCGAACTTGCTGCCCAGCAGGGCCTGTTCGGGGTCGACGCCGTCTTCGAGGAGGAGCGGGACGATCACGGATGCGACCTTGCCCGTGCGGCCTCCGGTGCGCAGGGCGCGGCCGAGGCCCTGGATGATGTCGACGACCGACTGGCGGGGATCGAGGAAGGCGACCCCGTCGACGGCCGGCACGTCGACGCCCTCAGTGAGCACCTTCACGTTGGAGACCACCGTCAGGCCCTCTTCACGGGTGCTGAGCCGGTCCAGGATCGTGCGCCGTTCCTGGCCCTGCTGAGAGCCGTGGACGTGGGCGGCCCAGAGGAATCCGGCAGGCCGGGTGTCGGGGTCGAGGAGGTCTGCGACGGCCGGGAGCGTCTCTGCGAACCAGCGGGCGTCGGTTATCCGGTGGTGGAAGGTGATCAGGTTTCTGATGTCGTGCTCGCGTGCGGCTCGCAGGACCGCGATCTGCTTGGCCAGCATGGCGGCGGACATGCCGGACCGTCCGACACGGAAGTGGGTCTCCGCCTCGGCGAGCGCCTGCACCTCGCGGCTGGTGGCCACGGCGACGATGAGGCGGTAGTCGGCGAGCTTGCCCATCGCGATGCCGCGGGAGAACGGGATCGTCTTGCAGATGGGCCCGTAGATCTTCGGGTCGTCCATGCTGACGGCCGTCTCGCCGGTGATCAGCGGGGTCGCGGTCAGATAGAGGCGGCGCTCGGCCGGCAGGGCGATGTCGTCGTGGACAAGGCCCCATGCCTTGCCGGCAGCCCCGGCAGTGCGGTGCGCCTCGTCGATGATCATCATGCGCCAGGGCGGGAGGCCGTGGTGGGCATGGGCGGCGGCCAGCGTCGGCAGGCTCTGATACGTGGCGGCCACAGTGACCCGGCCAGGGCCAGCGGTGAAGTCGGTGAGCTGGTGCGGGTTGGTGGTCACCATCGTCTGCTGGTGGACCAGGGGCTGGTCGTCGCTGTCCAGGAGGACACTGTCGTCGGAGCACACGGCGACGACACGGCCGAGGTGGGCGTCGCCCCGGTAGTCCCTCCAGTCGCGCAGGATCTGACCGACCAGGTCGATGGTGGGCGCGACGATCAGCACGCGGTCGTCGGCAGCGACGGTGTGAGCGACTTCGCAGGCGGCCCTCGTCTTGCCGAGACCGCACGCCATGACGCCTGTGGTCCGGGGCTCGGTGCTGAGCGTGCGGACGGCCGCGGAGACCAACTCGTTCTGGTGGGGCCACAGTTGCGGAGCACTGCTGCCGACGTGATCGATGACAGGGGTGGGCACGAATTCCTCTTCGTACGAGATACGGGATGCGGTATGTGACGGGCCGCCTGCGCAGCACGGCTGTGCGAGCGCGTACGGGCCGGACGGGGTGCCGCGCACGGCTGGGAGGAGTTCCTGGGCAATTGCCGGGACCAACACGTCCACGGTGCTTGTCCAGGCCGGTCGCTTCGGTGCACGCCATGGGGGCCATGAGGCGCGTTAACCAGAACGGGGTGCGCCGGTGGCGCGAGGGGATTCGGAGGTAATGGCTGTGAAAAATCCGATCCCTGTACGGTGGTCGACTATCTTTACGTCGCGCAAATCGCGGAGAGCCGCAAGGACACTCTCCTCGGATATTTCCAACCGATTCGATATGTCGGCGGACGGGATGACCGTCCCCGAGGGGTATGTTCCGTCGGAGATGCGAGACAGGATAATCCGCCGCGCGCTCGTATAGGCGCCCTTTACGGTGATCTCTCCAGATGCCCACGGTTTGGGCGGGTGGACCTGGCTGAATGATTTGGGCGTAACTAAGGTTTTCTCAAGGTCCCAACCCTTTTCGTATCTACTGTAGAGCACTTTGAGATCGACCCGGCAACGGCGATGTCGGGACCACTCGGCCAGGGTGTGCAACTCGCCAAACGCTTCTAATTTCGTACTCCCCGGCTTGCGGCGCTCGGAAGGCGTCAGTAGTTCCTCGGCAGAGAACTTTGCTAGATCCGGGGCCACGTAGGTGCGATTCGTTCCGACCAGTACCAGAATATTCTGGCTTTTTAAGGGAGTGGTTGCCTTGCGGACTGTAGCTGGCGATACGCCGAACTCCTCCGCCAGGTGAACGAGCGGTGGGAACTGTTCACCCGGCCCATAGATCCCCTTGCCGTTCAGTCCGTCGTGAAGGCGCTCGCGGAGGACACGTTCGATGTACTCATCGTGAGGCAGATCGGCATACTCGGCGGGCGGGCTCCAGGAATCCCCTTCAATGACGACCCGGCAGCCGATATATGGACGTGGCTCGATCAACCCGTCTAGACGCATTTCCCGAAGGACGGGAGAAAGGACGGCCCCCACATCCCACGAATTCAGAGAGAATTCCTCGAACAGTTGAGCCCAGCTGAAACGATGGCCGGGCGGCCAAATGCCGTTGGCGATCCGGGCGCGTAGGGCCTGGTCAATTCGCTCCGATCTCTCCTTCTTGGTGGTGTAGCGATAGCCCATACTCATTCCTGTATCTCGGGGTATTGCTGCGTCCGACGCTGGATTGCAGGGCTGCACGAGCAGCGGGTTCGAGGACGGGGGCTCGGATTCCGATCCGGGGCACGATGTGGCCCAGCCGGCGATGGCGGAGACGCACCCGGTGGCATTGAAGCGGGATCAGGAGAGCGGTATTCGGCGGCGGTCGGCGAAACGGAGGTGTTACGCCTTGCGGGAGACGCCTCCGTAGATGTCCGTGTACTTCGGGGAGCTGTCCGGATCGGGACGCCACAGCGGGCAGGAGACGATGCCGGGTTCCAGCAGGGTGAAGTCGCCGTGGAAGGAGGCGAGTTGGGAGGGGCTGCGCAGGACGTACGGGGCGGCTCCGGTGTCGTCGTAGCCCTGCTGGGCCTCCCGGAGGGCGTCGTCTTCGTCGACTCCGTCGTAGGTCACGAAGTAGCTGCCGGCGGGGAGGGATTCCCGGAGGTGACCGACGATCGCGCGGGCTTCGTCGTAGTCCTCGATGTGCCCGAGGATGCCCATCAGCATCAGGGCGATCGGCTGAGTGAAGTCCAGGAACTGGCGAGCGGCTTCGAGGATCGCTTCGGGCTCGCGCAGGTCCGCGTCGACGTAGTCGGTGACGCCTTCGGGCGTGCTGTAGAGGAGTGTTCTGGCGTGGGCCAGGACCTGCGGGTCGTTGTCGACGTAGACGATCTTGGCGTCCGGGGCGATGGCCTGGGCTACTTCGTGGGTGTTCTGGGCCGTCGGTAGACCGGTGCCGATGTCCAGGAACTGACGGACACCCAGTTCGCCGGTCAGGAAACGAACGGCACGGACCAGGTAGGCGCGCGACTCGCGGGCCATGTCCGCTACCTGGGGCGCCGTCTTGAGATAGGCGTCGCCGGCCTCCTCGTCGACGGGGAAGTGGTCCTTGCCGCCCAGCCAGTAGTTCCAGATGCGTGCCGAACTGGGGACGCTTGTGTCGAATGGGATGGGCAAGAAGGTCTCCAGGGTGTTGTGTCTGGCCGCGGGTGGAGGGAAGCCGCAGGGCGGGGAGGCCCGGGGCGCGTTGCGGCGCGGCCGGGACCGTGGTGGTGTCCGCCACCGACAGCGGGCATCACCACGGGGGGACTTCGGGTGCCGCCGGATCAGCTCTGTGATGACGAGGACCAAGCCGGGGCGGTGGTCTTCCCCGGGGTGGGAGGGGGTTAGGCAGGTACGCGGCTGGCCCACTGGGCGGGGCGGCGGAGTTCGACGAGGGTGGGGACCAGCCCATCCACTGACCACACCCGGTTGAAGCGCTCCGGACCGACGGCCGACAGGGACTGGCCGACAAAGGTCACGGCGCCTCTGATCCGTCTCTCCTCACAGGCTGAGAGGAGACGGCCCAGCAGCCGCTGCCCCAGATATGCCCCGGGCCGACGGCGCTGGTTGCGGACGACGGCCCTGCCGAGTATCAGGGGAGTGACCTCATTGCTCGTCCAGCGCGCGTGACCGTCGCTGAGCGCTGTGACGGCGTCCTGCGAGGGTTGGACTATGGGATAGAACAGGGGCGGGATGAGGTTTCCCTCGCATGCCGCGACCTGGGCCTGTTTGGCGAGGGCGCGGACCAGCAGGACCAGCAGCTGGTCAGGGGTGTTCAGACCCTGGTGTTCCAGGCTCTCAGGCACCAGCAGCGAGGTGGGGCGGCCCATGCTGTTGGAGATCAGTTCGGACTCATCGGTCATCCAGAAGTGGTGGGCGGCCGTCCGAGTGACCATGGGTAGTAGGTCGACCCTCCTTTGCTGGGCCGCGGTCAGTTTCACGCCCTCGGTCTCACGTTCGGCCTGGCGGCGCGCGAAGGCGCTGAGGGCCGTGCCGAGGCCCTCGCGATCCACCAGCGTGACCGCGACGGTCTCCGGCAGAGGCAGGCCGGTGGACTTCTCCACGTACGGGGCAGCGTTGGTGAGCATGGTGGTGATCTGCCCGGCCAACTCCTCGTTGCTGCCGGTGTCGTCCTGCACGTTGATCGAGTACATCTGGGTCTTTCTGGTCGAGGGCTGCGGGTCAGCGGGTGGCGGGGCCGAGGACGACGGGGAGGCGTTCGTGGCCGTTGGAGATGAAGCTCTCCAGATGCGTCAGGTCTTCGGGTTCGACGGCCAGACGCAGGGCGGGGAAGCGGTCGAAGAGGGCGTCGAAGGCGATGCGGCCCTCGATGCGAGCGAGTTCGGCGCCCACGCACAGGTGGGAGCCGTGGCCGAAGGCGAGGTGGTCGCGTGCGGTGTCCCGGGTGACGTCGAACGCGTCGGCGTTGTCGGGGTGGCGGCCCGGGTCGCGGCCCGCGGCCGCGTAGTTGATGACGAGGGCATCGCCCGGGGCGAATGTGAGACCTGTGGGCCCGTCGATGACCTCGCGCACGGCGAAGCGCAGGGGAATCGACGCGATGGGCGCCTGGTGACGCAGGGTCTCTTCTACGACCTGTTCCCACGGGATCTCGCCGGTGGTCGCGAGGGCGAGTTGGGAGGGGTGGGTGGCGAGGTTGGTGATGCCGTGGTCGAGGAGGTTGACGGTCGTCTCGTGTCCTGCGCCGATCAGGAGCAGGAGGCTGTCGGCGAGTTCCTGTTCCGTCAGCTCGCCTCCGTCATGCTCGGTGATGAGCAGGGAGGTGACGTCGTCCCCCGGGTCCCGGCGCTTGGCGTCGATCAGCCGGGCGATGAGGCTGTAGACGCGGGCGGGGGCGGCCTGCGCTTCCTCGGGGGACAGGTTGGTGGCGAAGAGCAGTCCGATCACGTCGCGGAAGGGGCCGTGCAACTCCTCGGGAACACCGAGTACGAGGTTGGCGCCCCGCAGCGGCAGGAGCCAGGCGAACCGGGCCCGCAGGTCCACGACCTCGTCCGGACCGGCCGTCTCGAGGTCGTCGAGGAGGCTGTGCGTGATGGCCTCGATCTGCGGAATGAGGGCCCTGACCCGCCGAGGGCTGAACGCGGCCTGGAGGGGCCGGCGCAGCCGGTCGTGCTCGGCACCGTAGGCGGTCAGCGCGTTGACGACGTCGACCCACGTACTCAGCGCCCAGGCGTCGGGTATCTCGCCGTTGATGTAGGCGGGCCAGTGGCGGTGGGGGTCTTTGGAGATGTCCGGGTGGACGAGCAGGCGGCGGATCAGGCCGGGGTCGGTGACCGACCAGGCGGGGACCTCTCCGGGGAGCAGGATGCGGGCGGCCGGGCCGAGTGCGCGCAGGGCGGCGGCTTCGCCGTGGATGTCTGAGCCTTTGGGGTCAAGGGGGTAGGGGCATCCGGTGGCGGGGGGCTGGGTGGTGGTCATGCGTCACCTTCCGGGCAGGGCGAGACGAGTGGTGTCGGGCTGGAACGAGACGGGGAGGGCGGCGGGCCCGGCCAGGAACGGCCCGGGCAGGGTGGGCACGTTGGCGGGGGCGACGGTGAGAGCGAGCTTGGGCAGACGGTCGAGGGCGCGTTCGACCGCGATTTCGCCGATGACCCGGGCGATGCCCGGGGCCGGGCAGCCGTGGGTGCCGGCGGAGAAACCGAAATGCGCGCGGTTGCCCGCGAAAGCTCCGGGTGAGGTGCCGACGAAGAGATCCGGGTCGCTGTTGGCGGCGGCGTACGAGCAGAGAATCGGATAGCCGGGATGAACCAGCATGCCCTGGACCCATTGAATGCCTTGCGCGTACAGGGGGTGGTAGTTGGCGACGGGCGGGTTCTTCCACATCACGGCGTTGAGGGTGTCGGCCACGGGGCGGACGCCGGTGTGGACGCTTCCGCCGGACTCGGAGTCGGTGATGATGTCGAGCAGGGCACTGCCGATGTATTCGCTTTCGGGCGGGGCGGCGGCGCCGAAGAGGAGGAGCAGTGTCTGCACCATCTCGCGGTTGCTGAGCCCGCCCTGGATCAGGTAGGTGATGACGTCCGGGCCGGGGTGGGCGCGCTTGAGGCGGGTCAGTTCCAGGCAAGCCCCTTCGAGGTCGGCATTGGCCTGCGCGGCGTCGTCGGGGCCGGCGGAGAAGAGGCGGGTCACCGCGTTGACGATGCGTTCGCCGAGGGAGGACTGGACGATTTGCTCGCTGCGGGAGGAGGACGGGGAGTCGAGGAGATCGATCACCGTCAGCATCGGCAGTGGGCCCGCGTACTGGGCCATGAGGTCCGCGCGCCCGGCCGCGGCGAAGGAGTCGAGCAGCTGGTCAGCGATCCGTGCGACGGAATCGGCGAGTGCGAACGTGTCGACGCGGGCCAGGGCGCTGGTGATGGCGTCGCGCAGCCGGGTGTGCTCGGCGCCGTCCTTCCACAGCGCGTTGTCGCGCGGTCCCATCATCATGAGCGCCGGACTGCCGGAGGGGATCTCGCCCCGCTGGAGAGCCGCCCAGTGGACGGGGTCCTTCGCGAACAGGGTCGGGTTGTTGAGCAGGAGGTATCCGACGGCCCCGTGCGTGACGGCCAGGTATCCGTACACGCCGGGCTGGATCTCGACCGGAACGACCGGACCCTGCGCCCGCAGGCGGGCGTAGGTGGCGTGCGGGTCTGCGCTGAAGGCCGGGCCGAAGATCGGCAGTGGACTGTCAGGCGGCGGGGCCGGCGCGGACACCGGGCACTGCGGGACTCCGGGCTGGGGGTGGGTGGTCATCGGCTGGGCTCCGGCGTCAGGGTGAGGAGATGTTTGACAAGCGCGACCAGCGCGTCACGGCAGCTGCTGCGGACGCGGGCGTCGCAGGCCACGACCGGGGTCGTGGCCTCCAGGCGCATCACCGCGCGCAGCCGGTCCGCGGTCGGCTCGGGAGCGCCGTCGAACCGGTTGACGACCACCGCGTACGGCAGGGCCAGGTCCTCGATGAGTTCGAGGATGGGATAGGTGTCGCCGAGGCGGCGGGTGTCGACCAGGAGGAGCACGCCGAGCGCACCGTGGGCCAGGTCCTTGAGGATGGGGAAGAAGCGGGGCTGCCCCGGTGCCCCGAACAGGTAGAGGACGAGGTTGTCGTTCAGGTGCAGGCGGCCGAAGTCCATGGCCACCGTGGTCTTCGTCTTGCCGGGCAGCTCCGTGCGGTCGACGTCCGCGCCCACGCTCGTCATGGTTTCCTCGGTCGTGACGGGCTTGATCTGGGACACGCTGCCGATCAGTGTGGTCTTCCCGGCGCCCAGGGCCCCGGCGACCAGGATCTTCCTGGTCAGCTCGGTCCCGCGCAGGACAGGCGCGGGTTCAGAGCTTGTACAGCCCTTCAAGGACGGCCTCCAGGATCATTCGGTCGGGGGCTCCGGCGGCTTCGTGGATGCGCCCCGCGGTCGTGATGTGTCCGGTTTCCATGAGGTCCGCGAGCAGGATGCGGACCACGCATATGGGCAGATCCAGCAGGGCGCCGAGTTCGGCGACCGACTGGGCGCTGCGGGCGAGCAGGTCGAGGATCGCGTTCTGCTCGTGGTTGAGCTGGGCGCGGCTGGGCTGAGGGGAATAGGGAGACAGGGCAACGAGGGTGACGAAGTCGAACGTGTTGCGGGAGGCGGCGGCACGGCCGCCGGTGACCACGTACGTCCGCACCAGCGGGTCACTGCCGTGCCCTGTGGACGTCATCCCTGTTCGGCGGACGGTCGTGGATCGACCGCCAGCGCGTCACTCAGGCGTTTGACGTTGGCGGCCATGGTGTACGAGAAGTGGTCGATCTCCACGGCGCTGCCGGCCGAGGCCACCAGATACGAGCCGTTGCCGGCGGCGATGACGAACAGGTAGCCGTCTCGGTACTGGACCATCGTCTGCTGCCAGGGGGTGTCCAGGTCGCTGACGAATTCGGCGCCGTTGCGGCTGAGGGACTGGAGCCCGGTCGTGGTCGCCGCGATCTTTTCGGCGAGTTCCCGGCCGACGCCTTGTGAGGCCGACACCGCGAGCCCGTCGGCGGACAGCAGGACGGCGTGCCGGGCATGGGGGACCTGCACGATTTCATCGAGGATCCAGCTCAGGTCGGGGCGAAGCTTCAACTCCGGGTAGGGGTTCATCGCGTCGGCTCCTCGGGAGCGGTGGGGGTTTCGGTGGTGGTCTTGTGCACGGACTGGGTGCCCTGCGCGAACGCGGCGAACCCGCGGCCGGAACCCGGGGGCGGGGGCTCCGGGGCGACCAGTTCCGGAGCCCTGTGGCGGGGACCTCCGCGCCGCGGGCCACGGGCCGCGAGTCCGTCGGGCGTCACCTGGTATCCGCCGTTCGTGACGGGCTGGCTGTGGCCGACGGTCGGGGAGGCCGCGTGGGTCGGCTGACTCGTGCCGGGCGCAGGGGTCTCGGCCGGCGGCGCGGCGAGCATGGTGCGGGGCACGAAGACGACGGCTCGGGTCCCGCCGTGGACCGAGTGCGCCTGGTCGAGACGCACGCTGAAGCCGTACTGCCGGGCGAGCGCGCCCACGCCCAGGTGCCCGAAGGCAGGAGGTGTGTGCAGCTTCGTGAGCTGGACGGGATGCTGGCCGGACAGGCGCCGGGCTGCCTCTTCGCGTACTTCGGCCGTCATGCCGGATCCGGCGTCGTGGATCTCGATGCTGATGCCTTGGTGGGCATCGACGAACGACACCTCGACCGGCGTCCGCGGCGCGCTGTGCCGGGCGGCGTTGTCCAGCAGCTCCGCCACCGCCAGTACCACCGGTTCCACGAACCGGCTGCCCAGGTAGTAGGGGAACTCCCGGGGAACTTTCACCCGGAGGTAGTCACGAATGCGGGACACGCCTCCCCGCACCGCGTCCAGCATCGGAACATCGTCCCGCTGACGGCCCGGCCACTTCCCGGTGATCACTGCGAGGATCTGAAGGCGCCGGGCCAGCTGGCTCGCGGAGTGGTCAAGTGGCTGGAGCCGAGCGAGTATCTCCTCGTCGTGCTGGGTGGCCAGCAGGTGGGTGATCGCGGTCTGTATGTCGTAGACCAGCGGCTGAAGCGAACTGGTGGTGGCCTGCACAGCGGCGCGGGAGGACGCCTCGGCCCGGGTGTCCGCCGCCTTGAGCGCGGCATCGACCTGGTCCAGGACCGACCGGTAGGCCACGCCGGTCTCGGTCTTGGCCAGCTGTTGGTGCAGTGTGGTTCCGGTGGGCGAGGCGGAGTTACCGGTGCCGTTCTGCGAGGCGTACACCAGCGCCGGAAGCCGGGTGCTGGCCAGGTGCCGGGCCTCCTCGTCCCGCGCCGCTACCTGCCGCAGGGCGCTGGCCCGAGCGCCGCGATAGCGCACCGCGACCGCGCTCGCGGCGACGAATCCGGCGGACGGCGCATAGAGCAGCACGTCCTGTATCAGGGAAGTCATCAGATCCTCACGGGCATCTGGGAGTCGGGGACGGACACTCGGCGACGCGCAGCAGCGGCAGTACGGGATGCAGCATCATCGGCGCTGTGAAGGCCCGGCCGGTACGTCCGGCGCTGCCGAGACGAGCCCAGCGCAGGTGCCCGTCGGCCGGGCCTTCACCGGCGGTACCTGGAGCGTTCCGCTGTCCTTGTGAACCGCCGGCGTCGGCCAGTCCGTCTCGTAACCCGACCCGGGCGGGAGGAACAGCACCCACTCGCCAGGTCGGGAAAGGGCCGCGCCCACGGGATGAAGGCGGTGATGAGCAAGACGAGCGAGGGCCTGCCGAGCCTGTGATTCGGGCAGGACCAAGGTGTCGAACAGGTCGCTGACCGGCACCTCGACAGGTAATGAGGCCAGACAGGCGGCCGGGAGCACGCTGGCCAGCGTGGGGTTCGAAGCCGCTGCCACGGGCATCTTCCGGCTCGGCAGTGAGACACCGTTCGCCCGGCTGACCGTGGCGGCGATCTGCGGGTCTTCGACAGGCCCGAAGTCCTTGATGCGCGCGAGTCATGTTTTCGTTTCGGGGAAGGCCCGGAAGGTCCGGGCGTACGGATGGTGTGGCGCAGGAAGGGTCGGCAGCGCTCGCCGGACCGCTGGAAGGAGAACCGGATCTCCCCCACACGCGGCGGGAGCACGGGCTTGGGCCCGTCCACCCCGCGTCGGTGGGCCTAAGAACCGGGCGGGACGAGGCCGGCAGGGGGACCGGGACCGTCCCTGCGACTGGTTAGCGGGCCAGCCGTGCGGAGTGGACGGACGGCGGTTGGATCAGGAGCCGGAGCATGGAAGCGGTAGTCCTTCCGAGAGGAGTGATTTCACGTGACCGGAGGACGAAGGCGCGGGACTGCCCCGGCGAGCGAAGCCATGTCGATCGGGTCGCTCCGAAGGAAGCCCTGTACGGATCGTGGTCACAGAGTGACCGTCTCGCGAGCCCGGGCGCCCCACCAGGGGAAATCAGAGGGGGAAAAAATCTGTCAAGGGGGAAACAGGGGAGGGAAGTTGCAGCCATGATTGGCACACACACGACGACAAGGTCACGCTCATGGCAACAGACCCGTTCGCGGAACTGCTGATCCAGCTCCGGAAGGACGCAGGCCGGACGCAAGACCAGCAGGCCGACGCGATCAACGCTGCCTCAGGCCGGGAAACCGTGACCCGACGTGAGATCACCCGCTACGAGAAGTCCGAGAACATCCCTACGAACCACACACTCGCCCACATCGCAGTGGCCACCGGCGTCCCCTTCGACGAACTACTGCGGGAGGCCAAGGCCGCCCGCGCCCGCCGGAGGAAGGGGAACGTCCGTGAAGAGGGGGACCAGGACGGCACGAAACGCCACACCCTGCTTGAAGGTGGCGTGGTCGATACGGTCGCCGTCGAGCCGCACTGGGACAGCCCCGTAGACATCACATCGACCCTTGACGTCCTGCTGGCATCCAATACTGCGTCGGTCGCCCTTCAGGCATCGGGCAACGTACTGCTGCGCATCATCGAGGAGTACGAGTCTGACGGCCCCACGGGTCCCTCCCGGCTCGCAGCGGAGACACGCCGGCTCCGCTCCCGTCTGCACAAACTGCTGCAAGGGCACCAGCCACCTTCCCACCGTGCCGAGCTATTCCGGATCGCCTCACGCACCTCGGCGGTCCTGGGTTACATGGCCGTCAACGCTGGACGCCACAACCTGACCACGGCCTACTGCACTGAAGCAGTTGTCATGGCGACGGACATCGGCGATCTGGAAACGGTCATGTGGGCCCACGGCACGCTGTCGTTGTCCGCTTACTACCGAGGTAACCTCACGGACGCGGTTCGCTGGGCCAGCGCGGGGATCGACCTTGCTCCCGACCATCCGCAGGCGATCCGCTTGCAGGTCAACGGACTTGCCCGCGCACTCGCCCGCCAAGGTGACCGTCCTGGCACGCTCAAAGCGATCTTGGCGGCCGAAGACCTCACCGCCCGACACGACGTCAGCTCCGCTCTCACTCCATGTATTTCTCTGGAGCCTTACGGTCTTCCCCGCACTTTGGCAAACGCGATCACCGGCCATGTCTCTCTCGGTGACACCGCAGACGTCCTGCGCTATGAGAACGAGATCAGCGGGCACGTCGCCACCTCTGAATCGGATTGGACCCGCTCCCTGGTGGCACTCGACGTCGCAACCGTCCTCGTTTCCGGCCGTAGTACGGACGTCGAGCACGCCATGCTCTTGGGGCGCCAGGTCCTGGACGACGCACAGCACGGCCCCCTGATCCTTTCAGTCGTCCAGCGTGCTCACGCCCTGCACCGCAGTGCCAAGAGCTGGAAGGAGACTGCGGCCGTACGCGAGTACGGCGAGGCCCTGCGGGCGTGGTCAGACACCCCTCGCGTACGACAGTTGACCGAATCTGTCACGATGTCCGTATCAGGAGATGCCTCAGGAAGGACGTCGTCAACGGGATGGCTTCGCTGATATCGCACCCGGACGCGTTCCCCGCCGCTCCTCCTCCGGACCTGGATGATCCTGGGGTCATCGCTTCCCACGAGTGGCAGGCTTTCGATGAACTAGTCCAGATGCAAGACCACTGGCAGCGCCCTGGATGGACTGCGGAGACCCGGGCCTACTACTGGCTGATCACCATCCCCGACGACCACACGTTCGTCGCTCACGCTCTGCGGAGCCAGGATCTGGTCCGCGATCTCGGAGTGTTCGATCTAGTTGGCGCGGAGGACTTCCACCTCACGCTCGGACGCATCGGTCGCACCGCTGAAGTCAATGACGACCAACTCAGGTATCTCACCAAGGCTGTTCAGGCCCGCGCGCCACACGCGTTCAAACTTTCGGCTCTGCCCCTGACCGGATCCCGCGGAGCCCTCCGCTACAGCGTTGCTCCCTGGACTCCCGTTATCTCCCTCCATCAGCTCCTGGTTGAGACGGCGGCCAGATGCGGGCTGCCCCCCATGAAGAGCACCAGCAGACTCAGACCGCACATCGGGATCGGCTACTGCCACACAGCAGGTCCGGCCGGCCCCGTCCATGCCGCCGTGAAACGCCTCCGGTCGTTGCCGCCCACAGACCTACTGATCGAGCGTATCGATCTTGTCGAAATGCGACGTGAGCGTGCTTCCTATAAGTGGCGGGTCGTCCAGACAGTTCGGCTGCCACGCGCCGATGGCGTGGCACTCGCCTGATCGGCGCGAATCTGCGCACGACTCCATGGTCGCTGAGGCGACGCACTGCCGTCGAACATGCGAGTGGAGTCACCGCAGGCTGCCCGAGGTGAGCCAACTGCTCTGCCGTAGCGAATCAGAGGCTGCTAAGTAGGGTCGTGGTACACGGAGCTGGAGAGGTAGTTGCATGGCCAACGAGATTGTGATTGCGCAGACGACCATCGACGACGAGGACCAGGCAAGGGTGCTGGCACGTGGTGCGATTGAGAGCAAGTTGGCAGCGGGCGTTCACATCGACGCGCCGATCACCGCCGTCTACTGGTGGAAGGACGAGATCGAGACGGCGCAGGAGTGGCGTATCTCGTACATGACGACGGCAGACCGTCTCCCGCAGTTGGAGGCATGGCTCTCCGAGAGGCACCCGTACGACGTTCCTCAGTGGATCACGCTGCCTGTGACCGGCGGGTCTGAGGCGTATCTGTCGTGGGTTGTTGAGGAGACAACACGGGATTGAGGAGCGACGTGCCGTGCGTCGGTGATTGGGTTCCGAGCTTGCCCGTGTACCGATCGAGGGGATCGATTCAGGACGCGAACTGTCGCAAGTGGTGGGCGAGTTCCCGCTCACTGTCGGGGAGCCGCGCGGCGATTTTCGCGGCGCGTTCCTTGCCCATAGTGTTGGGCTTGGCTTGTGACGCGGCCGTGAACTGGCGTGATACATAGACGCCTTGGTCGACGTCGCCTCCGCGCAGCAGGGCCGAGGCGAGATCACCGAGGACGACGACGCCGCCGTCCGGTAGTTCGTCCCCGAGTCGGTCGACGGCGGTGTCGGCCGTGGCGGTGAGTTCGGATCGCCTCAACTGCCCGTACACGGAAAGGGCCAACGAATCCATCCGGTACGGCGTCACGAAGCGGACCCATGCCTGTTCGCTGCTGTGATCCGCGAAGTCATAAGCGAAGCGTGCTCGGTCAAGCACACGCAGCGCCCCTGTCTCGTCGCCGACCGCGGCGGCTTCCTCCGCGTGCCTTCCGAGAACCCAGGCCGCGGCCGTGGCGTTGCCGTGGCCACGCACATCCTGCGATGCCTGAGACAGGAGTTCTAGCTTCCTCTTCGCTGTCGGAGCCCCATAGCTGGCGTAGGTGAGGGCCAACGCTCTGAGGGGAGGATGCCCGGCCTTCGCCGCGCACTCAGTCGTGACGTCGTAATAGGCGTCGGCCTTGTCGTACTCGCCCAAGTCCCAGGCCACCCATCCGGCAAGGGCGGCGGTTTCCCCGGCTGCGATGGTGAGAGCCCGTTCGTGCTCGCCGGCGTGAGGCAGAACTACGGTGATCGCGTCAAGGTGTGACTCAACCGTGCTTTGCAAGCGGCGAGCGCTGAGATTGAGTTCCTGGACGTGCAGGTCAGCAGCTCGGTTGATGAGTGCGATAGCGGCGGGTGCGTCGATGCGGGAGCCCTTGCTGAGAGCGAAGGCGAGCCGTCCCCAAGGCTCGGCAGCCGCGCTTACGCCGATGGCGGCGCTGCCCAGCAGCGTGCGGCGCTTCACGTCGTCCTGGTCCTCCTCTTCACGGACGTTTCCCCTCCTCCGGCGGGCGCGGGCGGCCTTGGCCTCCCGCAGTAGTTCGTCGAAGGGGACGCCGGTGGCCACTGCGATGTGGGCGAGTGTGTGGTTCGTAGGGATGTTCTCGGACTTCTCGTAGCGGGTGATCTCACGTCGGGTCACGGTTTCCCGGCCTGAGGCAGCGTTGATCGCGTCTGCCTGCTGCTCCTGTGTCCGGCCTGCTTCCCTCCGGAGCCGGAGCAACAGTTCGGCGAACGGATCTGTCATGAGTGTGACCTCTGTTGTGGGCGGATTTCAATCATGGCCTCAATTCCCCCCAGGATTTCCCCCCTTGACAGATTTTTCCCCCTCTGGATTCCCCTGGTGGACGGCTTCGCGACGCGGTGCGATGGGCCCATGACCACGTTCCTTAAGTCGAGCGACCGATGCCAGCCGGTGCTGCTCTGGGGCGAGATCAAGTTAGGCGGCCATCTCTTGCCGAATCCGGTCCAGGGCATGGTCTGCGACTTCCCTGATCTCCGGCAGCCGGTAGTCCGCCGCGCGCACGATGCGTTGCAACTGGTGGGGAAGCCGCTGGCGGACTGCTTCGTCGACAGCGGTGTGCAGGGACTGCGCGGCGCTGCCTGGGTCGTCGGCAGCCAGCCGTACTTGGGCCACGGTGATGAGCTCGATCACGCGCCACTGAGGGGCGACGGTAGTCGTCGGTACAGGACTGCCCTGCTCGATCAGCTGTATGGCGATGTCGGTCCTGCCGGTGGCCATCAGCCCTCGCAGACGGATCTCGTGCAGGGCGTAGGGGTTGAACAACGACGTGTGTTCGGTCTCGTCGAGGAGCTGGTTCGTCTCCCGCATCGCCTCGTCGAACAGGGTCTGGTTCCGAAAGGCGCCGGCCGCGCGAGCAAGCAGCGGAAGTACGGCCGCCTTCGCCTCGCGATCGGGTGCGAGGGCAGCCGCGTGCTGGAGTCGGTCAACGGCGGCTCCGTGGAGGCGTGCCTTTCGCAGTTCGTTGCCGTGCATGCGCAGCACATAGGAGGTGAAAGGCGGTTCGCCGAAGTATCGGGCGATGTCGATGCTCTTCGCGGTCCAGTGGGCGGCGGTGCTCAGTCGTTCCTCCGGCAGGACGTTGCCCAGGGCGACGCCGAGGCCGACACGGGCTCGGGCCAGGAGGTGCAGGACGTCGCGTTCCGTGTGCCCCTCCTCCATGCGGGCTTCGAGCCGGGCGACCAGGGGCCACAGCTCGGCGACGGCTTCGGAGGCGTGTCCGGACTGTCGGGCGATCTCGGCGAGGCGGACCGTGGACTCGCCGAACTGGAGCATGGCGCGGTGGTCGGTGTCGGCTGGATCGGTGACGCCGACGACGTGCGGGGGCAGACGCAGCGTCTCGGCGATGTGTCGGCGGGAGCCGATGTCTTCAAGGTTCCGTTTGCCGAGTTCGAGGAGCGAGATGTACGTCTTGTCGTAACCGAGGACCTGTCCGAGTTCGGTCTGGTTCATGCCGTGCACGGTGCGGTGGAAGCGCAGGATGGCGCCGAGGTCGCGCTTGGCGAGGATCGTCTCGGCCTGCGGGGTTGCCCAGTGCCACAAGGTGTGTTGAGGGCGTCGTGCCATCAACCTGCCGTCCATCGTCGGTCACATCCGTGCGTACCAGGCGGAGATGGACTGCTTGTATCCGTCTGGCATGGTCAAGCCGGGCACTTCGTCGGCCGTGAACATGCCCAGTTGTTTGTGCTCGTGGCTCAGCACGGGGGCCATGTCCGGGGTGAGGACGATGCAGCCGTAGGTGACGATCACAACTCGTCGGTCCGGCATGGCCACGGGCAGAGGCTGGTAGATCCACGCGTCCAGGATCGGACCGGCCTTCACCGCCCAGCCAGTCTCCTCCTCGATCTCCCGCTCCACGGTGAACTCTGGTGTGGCATCGGAGAGTTCGAGTCGGCCTCCGGGCAGTTCCCACTCCTCACGTTCGTTCTTCAGCAGCAGTACGCGTCGCTGACCGTCCACGGCGACGCCCTTGACGGAGACGGGCCATGTGGGGGGCGTGTACGCCATCGCTCTCCTCGGATTGAGCGTGCGGCCGGGGGTGTTCGGAACGTAGCACGCGCCCCGTGGCGCGAGAGGGGCATGGGCGAATTGCCCGAGTCGACAATATGTCGCTTTACCGCCGCACCAGCGGCGCCGAACAGTGGAAGCACCGCAGCCCCGCTAAGGAGATCCAGGATGCGCCGAGTCCATCAGCCGTACCCCGATGCCTTCGTGCGCAACCGTATTGACCTTCGGGTGCCGGGCGCGGAAGAAAGGATCGCGGGGCGGCTACGGGAAACGGGCTTGGTCACTGTCGACGGTCTTGCCTCACGCACTGCCGTGCTCGCCTTTGCGACCCGGATCATGAATGTAGTGCCGCACCGCGACAGTGGCCCGGACGGTCTCACCACGATCTGCGACACCCGACGCGACGCGCATCGGGCGGGCTTCGCGGGGTTCAGCAACGGCCCCCTCGATCCGCACACCGAACGCTCCGGTACACCCAATCCGCCCCGTCTGATGCTCCTTGTGTGCGGGCAAGTTGCCGTGACCGGTGGGGAATGCCTACTCACCGATGGGCAGGCCGTGCACTCCGACCTCTTCTCTGGTCATCGGCAGGCCGGCGTTGCCCTGGCGCAACCCCGCACCGCCTTCTTCGGTGCCGGAGATGGCCACCCCACACAGGTATTCACCGTCCACCACGACCTGCGGGTGTCCGTTCGCCTCCGGTTCGACGGGCTGGCGCGCTGGAACCCGATAGTCCAGCCCTACCTCCCGCAACTGCGGGCCGCAGCCATACGCCACCAGGTGCGTCTTCCCCTGGCTCCCGGCCAGGGCTACCTGCTGGATAACGAACGCTGGCTGCACGCACGCAGTGCGTTCACCGGCGATCGGCTCTTCTGGCGGGCCCTTGGGCAGCCCCTGTTTGCCATGCCGCGGGGGTTCATTCCCGCCCACGCCTCCGTCCCCGCACACATGCTCTCGGAGGCAGGATGAGGGCCGAACGAGGCATCACGTTCGCGGTGGGTGCGATGACGTCCAGGGAGTCTGTCACCTTCAGTTCCTCATCCGAGGACCAGGCAGGCGAGTGCAGCTTCAAGGTTGACTTCATCCCGGCTGAGATCCGCGCCGCGCAGATGAGACAAATCACCAGGGACCATCTGAGTCAATGGGACCTGATCACACTGACCGACGACGCCACGCTCGTCGTCTCTGAGTTGGTCACCAACGCCGTCAAACATGGCAAGGGAAGACCGGTCGGACTCAGAGTGCGGCGCTTCGCCGATGAACTTCGCATCGAGGTGACCGACGGCACTCCGACTCCGGCGCGGCTGCGTTCGGCGGGCGTGGCGGACGAAAACGGCCGCGGCCTGTTGCTCGTCGCGGCCGTCGCGCAGGAGTGGGGTGTGAGCCCCGACGGCACGATGACGTGGTGCTCACTGGCGATCCCCGATGAGGCATCGTGATGGTCGCGTTGACGGCTGACGTTGCCGTGCGGTTGCCGAGCTCGCGAGCACCTGATGTTCGTGTCGCATCACTTCGCATCGCGCCTGGCTGCGCGGCGCGTACTCAGCCACGGAAACTGAAGCCCTGACTAGCGTCCTCGGCGTTGCCCAGATCTGAGCCCCACACACCCCTTCGACGAACCAGGTATTCGCATGACCTCAACCGACGCCCCCATCGTTCACGACCCTGACGTACTGCGCGCGAGCATGCTCCGTTCCTTGCGCGAGCAGGATGGAGTCAAGACTGACCGTGTTGCCGCTGCCTTCGCTGCGGTCCCTCGGCACCTGTTCGCGCCTGATGCACCGCTGGAACTCGTGTACGACCTGCACCGGACTGTGCCGGTTAAGAAGGACGAGCACGGCCAGGAGACCAGCGTCATGTCCACGGCCCACCTCCAGGCGGTCATGCTGGAGCAGGCCGAGGTACAGCCCGGCATGAATGTACTGGAGATCGGCTCAGGCGGCGTCAACGCCGCCTATCTACAGGAACTCGTCGGCAGCACGGGCAAGGTCACCAGCGTCGACATCGACCGCGACGTCATCGAACGGGCCCGCCACTGTCTCGATGGCGCGGGCTACAGCCAGGTCCGGACGATGGTGGCCGACGGTGAGAACGGCATGCCCGACGGTGCCCCGTATGACCTGATCATCGTGACCGTAGAAGCATGGGACATTCCCCCAGCGTGGATCAACGGCCTCACCGAGAAGGGCCGGATCGTTGTCCCGCTCTCCATCGTCGGCACAACCCGCTCGATCGCCTTCGATCGTGATGGTGATGACCTGATCAGCCGCTCGTACGGTCTTGCTCACTTCGTGCCTATGCAGGGCGAGGGCGCCGCTGAGGAGCGCAAGGGCTTGCTGCGCCAGGGTATTGCCCTGCAGACCGACGATATGCGGGTCACGTTGGACGTACCGACGTTGAACCGTGCCCTCGACACCCCGAGGGTGGAGCGCTGGTCCGGGGCCGCCTACGACCTCCCCGACGAACTGGAGTTGTTCCTCACGCTGAACCTTCCGAGCCCTGCCCGTCTGTACGCGGCAGAGAGCATCGTCGACAGCGGCCTCATCGAGGCGTCCGCTCTCAAGGGTGTGCCGGCGCTCGTGAGCAGTGACAGTGTCGCTTATCGCACTCGCCGGGAGAACGAGAACACTGGTGGCTTCGAGAGCGGCGTGATCGCTCACGGTCCGCGGGCCGACAGCCTCGCGGACCAGTACGTGACCCTGCTTCGCCGTTGGGCACAGAACCACCGTCGCCGGGGTGCCGCGACCTTTCGCTACCGGCCCGGCCCTGCCCCTGTGGCCCTTCCTCCCGGCACCGTCCTACGACGCCACGGCGTCGTGACGGTGGCCTGGGACTAACAGACTCCCGAGGCCCTGGAGCCTCGGGACCGTGCACCATCACCCACCCCTATGAGGAGGCACCTATGAGTATCCAGATGGAGCGGCCGGTTGCGCCCGCGCAGTCGACCGGAGTGCTGGAAGCGCCCGTCGACGACTTCGAACTCGACGTCGCCATCGTGGAGGGCGGCCCGGCGGCGGACCAACTCATCCGCATGACCAACGACGGATGCAACTCCACGTGTGGCACGGCCTGCACTAGCTGCCCGTAGCAGGAATCCGATCGCGTACATCGCGGTGCCCGGCCGCACCCACTCACGGGTGCGGCCGGGCACCACCCGGCCATAGGAGGGGAATTGTGTACCGCCACGTTGATGCAGCACTGATCCGGGCGGCTACGTGGCAGCCCGACTGGCAGACTGTGTGGCCGGACCTCACCACCAACTCCACGAGTGCTCCATCGCATCAGCGTTGGCTCCAACAGGCTTGGCAGCAGCCCGAGTTCGCCACCGCCGTGGCAGCCGCGAGCCCCGACCTCGCTCGCCAGGTGCAGCAAGTCCTTGCCGGGCAGCCGCTATCGGAAGTAGCCCTGCGCCGCACGGTACTCGCCGTCCTGCGGTACGCGCTGCGCGCTCGAACACGGTCCACCCCGTTCGGGCTGTTCGCCGGGGTTGCATCGGCCCGAATAGGTACGGCGCCCGCGCTCCGCGTGGGGGCCGAGCACCACATCGCCGCCAAGACGGACGCGGCGCACACCAGGGCGCTCGCCGACCGTTTCGAGAAGCACCCCACACTGCGGCCTCACCTGATGCTGCTGACGTCCTCGCTCGCCATTGAGCGAGATGGCCACGTCCTCGTTGAGCACCGCCCCAGCGGTCGGCAGGGTGGTGGCCCCGAGCACGTTCAGGTACGCGTGACCGGACCCGTCCGCGAGGCCCTGGCGGGGGCTCGGATCCCGATCCTGTGGAGCGATCTCGTCGCCAAGCTCGCCACCAGCTACCCCGACGCCCCAGTGACGACGATTGAGAAGATGCTCTCGGGCCTGGTCGAGCTGAGCGTCCTGCTCACGAGCCTCCGCGTGCCGATGACGGTCACCGACCCGCTCGTTGCCATGAACGGCTCCGCACGTCACCTCTCGCCCGCCGAATCGGCCCCGATCCGTGAGGCACCCCGCAGTGTGCTCGACGTGCGGCTGGACTGGGACCTCACCATCCCCGAGAATGTGGCACAAGAAGCAGCTACGGCAGCCCGAGCGCTCCTGCGTCTTGCGCCGCGCTCAGCGCTGACCGGCTGGATTACATGGCATGGCCGGTTCCTGGACAGGTACGGGCCTCGCGCCGTCGTTCCCGTACTGGACGCCATCGACGCCCTCGGCTATCCGCCCGGATTTCTCGGGGCCACCGCCCCGCCGGCTCCCTCTCCGCTGCCCGACCGCGACGCCTACCTCATCAAGCTCGCCCACACCGCCGCCCTGCGACGCCAGTTCGAGGTCGACCTCGACGATGCCGCACTGGAGGCGATCGCCACCAGTGACCCAGCGCACCCTGTCCAGCCGAGCACCGAGCTGACCGTACGCATCGACGCGAGCAGTCTGAGCGCGCTCCAGCAGGGCGAGTTCACGATGCACGTCGTCGGGGTGGCGCGCTCGGCCGGAACGACCGTCGGCCGCTTCCTGGGCATACTGCCCGACCAGGACCAGCGACGGATGCGCGGTGTGTACGCCGCGTTGCCCGGAATTCATCGCGGCGCACTCGTCGCGCAAATCAGCTCCACGCCGCTGTCCCTGCAGGCCGAGAACGTCGCGCGTGCTCCGCAAGTCACCGATCTGGTGGTCACACTCGGCGACTACCAAGCCCCGGACACCGACGTCATTCCGGTGGCGGATCTGGCCGTCACCGCCGACGCCGACCTGCTCCACCTCGTCTCGCTGTCCCGCGACCGGCCGGTGCACACGCTGCTGCTCAACGCCGTGGACCTGGGCCACCACTCCCACCCGCTTGCCCGCTTCCTCACCGAGGCACCCGCCGCACTGGCCGTCCCCTGTACGGGATTCATGTGGGGCACCGCGGCCTCCAACCTCCCGTTCCTGCCCGCCCTGCGCCACGGCCGCACCATCCTGTCCCCGGCTCGATGGCTCCTTACCGGCGACGACCTGCCCGCCGCGCTGGCATCGTGGCCGAAGTGGGACCAGGCGTTGACCCGCTGGCGCCGCGACGTCGCGCTGCCCGAGCACGTGTACCTCAGTGAAGCCGATCAGGCCATGGCCTTGGACCTGGCCGAGCCGTCCCACCGGGCCCTGCTGCGGGCCCACCTGGACCGCGACGGCCGCGTGGTCCTGCGGGCCGCTCCCCGCCCGCAAGACCTGAGTTGGACCGGAGGGCGCGCACACGAGATCGTCATCCCCCTGGCCGCAGACCAAGGCGTCGCGCCGGTCCGCAGGGCCGGGCCGGTGCTGCACCGTGAGCATGGCCACCTGCCCGGAAGCGACGAACACCTCTACGTTCAGCTTCACGGGCACCGTGGCCGGCAGGACCCGATCCTGCTCCGCGACCTGCCGACCCTCATTGACGAACTGGACGACCCTGACTGGTGGTTCATCCGGTACCCGTCCCCGGACGACCACCTTCGCCTGCGGCTGAGCTGTACCCCCGGCAGTGTTGGCGCCGCATTCGAGCGTGTCGGCGCGTGGACCCGACACCTGCGCCGCCGCGGTTTGATCACCCACGCCAGCGTCGAGACGTACCACCCGGAAACCGCCCGGTTCGGCGGCCCTGGAGCGATCGGGGCTGCCGAAGGGTTCTTCGCCGCCGACTCAGCCGCAGCCGTGGCCCAACTCGCAGCCCAGGCTGACAATGGCATGCCCGATGCCCGCGCGGTCACCGCCGCGAGCATGGTCGCCATCCTCACGGGCCTGCTCGGCGACCGCGACGAGGCGATGCGTTGGCTCATCGAGCACACCCGCACCAGTCCGGACGCTCCACCCCGAACCGTGTACCGCCAGGCCATCGAGCTCGTAAACGACCCGGCTGCGGACCTGGGTCAGGAGATCGTCGCGGCCTGGGCAGCGCGGGACGCAGCACTCGCCGACTACCGGCAGGCGCTTGCCGCCTCGGCGCTCAGCCTCAGCGACGTGCTGCCCGACTTGCTGCACCTGCATCACGTGCGGATGCGCGGGCCGGGGCTGACCGAGGAACGTACCCACCTTCACCTGGCCAGAGCTGCCGCGCTGAGCTGGTCGGCACGAGCAAGGAGATCCGCGTGATCACGACAGCCTCCGCCCCTACCGCGCTGTCGACCGCCGACAAACTGGCCGATGCCCTGGCCGACCCTGACAGCGTGTGGCCCAACGGCCGCCCCGACGGTGGTCGGTCTTGGCCCCAGTCGCTCGCGGGGGGCGCCTCGGGTATCGCCCTGCTGCACGTCGAACGCGCCCGCACAGGTCACGGCGACTGGGACACCGCGCACACTTGGCTGACCGCATCACTGCACGGCGAGATCAGCGCCGCCGCGAATGCCAACCTGTTCTTCGGCGCCCCCGCGCTCGCCTTCCTCGTGCACCGCGCTGCGAGTGCATCGAGCCGCTACCTCCGGGTCCTCGACCGCCTGGACGCGGCCACCATCACCGTCACGCGTAAGCGCCTGGCCGAAGCCCACCGCCGGATGGACCGTGCCGGGCGGCCTCCGATGGAGGAATTCGACCTGATCCAAGGGCTGTCCGGGCTCGGCGCTTACCACCTGAGCCGACATCCCCGCCACGAGATCACCCACGACGTGCTCGCCTACCTGGTACGTCTCACCGAGCACCGGCCCGGTGGATCGGGGCTGCCGCCGTGGTGGATGGACGTGGGGCCCACGGGTGCACCCCACCCGAACTACCCAAGTGGACACGGGAACTTCGGACTCGCTCATGGCATCGGATCGGCGCTCGCCGTCCTGTCGCAGGCGGTGCTGCACGGCCTGACCACGCCGGGCCTTTCCCTGGCGGTCGAGCGGATCTGTGCCTGGACGGACCGTTGGCGTCACGGTGACGAAGCCTCGCCCTGGTGGCCGGGGTACATCACCGCCCTGCAGGCGGCCGAGCAGTACGTCCACCCGGACCTGCAGCCCCGCCCGTCCTGGTGCTACGGGGTCAGCGGCACCGCTCGTGCTCAGCAGCTCGCCGGGCTCGCCCTCGGTGACCGAGCTCGCGTACAGGCCGCTGAGGGCGCGATCCTCGCGGCCCTACGTGATCCGCTCCAACAGGCCAAACTTCCCGAGATCGGGCTGTGCCACGGCATGGCCGGGCTGCTGCACGCCGCCTGGCGGATGTACAGGGAGACGGACAATCCCGAGATCGTTCTTGAACTGCCGCAGATGGCCGCGCGGTTGATCAGCGCGCTCGAACAGGACAACCACTCGCCGGAACTTCTAGACGGGACGGCCGGCGCCGCGCTCGCCCTGCACACCCTCGGCACGGGTCGTGCTCCAGCCCCGCACTGGGACACCTTCCTCGCTCTGGCGTGAACACCCCCGAAGGACCACCTCATGAACACACCGGCCTGGTGCCAGATCAACGTCGCATTCCCAGACTGGGAACGTGCCGAGACCACCGCGTTGACCCGTCTCTCGCCACTCCTGCTGGCTGCGGAAGACCACGGTGCCCTCACTGCGTGGTTCGTCATCCGCAAGCACCCCTGCTGGCGTATCCGCTACCTGGCCGCTCCGGGCGGGCAGGAGTACATCGGCAACGGCCTCGACCAGTTGATCGCTGAGGAATACATCAAGGGCTGGACCGAGATCGTCTACGAGCCCGAGGTCCACGCCTTCGGCGGCGACGAGTCCATGGCCTCCGCTCACCGCTTCTTCCACCGCGACAGCCGCGGCCTCGTCAGTTTTCTCCGCACGGACGCCGCCCGGCACCGGCACGAGACCTCGCTCATGCTGTGCAGCCTCATGATGCGCTCCGCCCACCTGGACTGGTACGAGCAAGGCGACGTCTGGTCCCGCGTCGCCGTCCACCGCCGACCTGAGAGCGGCACCGGGCCGCGCGAACCCGGCCAACTCCACGCTGCTGTCCGCCGGTTAGTCACCGTGAACCCGGAGTACGCGTTGCGGCCGAACGGGCCGCTGGTCCACGCAGTCGACTGGTCCCGGGCCTACGCCGAAGCGGGCTCTGAGCTGGCCCGCCTCAACGAGGCTGGGGCCCTCCACCGGGGGCTTCGGGACGTACTGGCTCATCACATGATCTTTGCTTGGAACCGGATCGGTCTGCCTTACGCCACACAGGCCACCCTCGCGACCGCCCTTAAGGCCGTGATCTTCGGGCCGGACACAGCCGCCGAGGGGAGGTAGAGGGATCGTGTGGAATCTCCCTGACGTCACCGCCCAACGTTTCCCGCTCGTCGCCCGCCCGAGGCCCGCCTGTCTGCCCTTGGCCCGACGCGTCAAAACTCTGGTCGACCTGGCCGACGCCGCGCAGCGACGGAGCGACCTGAACGTGGCCTCAACCGTGTGCAACCAGGCGGCCCTGATCGCGTCCGACACCGGCGACGCGGACACGGCTCGCACCATGTGCCGACAGCACGCCATCGCCTACCTGCACGCCGCGCCGCTTTCCGCCCGGGACGCCGTCCGCGCCCTGGAACCCGTGATCAATCTCGTTCGCCTCCAACTCCGCGATGGACAAAGCCACGTTGGGCACCAGCAATTTCAGGCCCTCTTCGACGCCATCACCGCAGGCAGGGCCACCACCATCGAGGGCATCACCGTCCCGTACGACCTCGTGGCCACCGATCAGGCCCGCCGGGACGTCCGCACGTGGCTCTGGACGGTCCTGCTCGCCGACGGAACGCGCGCCTTAACCAGCGCCGGCCGCTGGGGCGAGGCACTGTCCCATATTCAGCGGCACCGCGGTCTCGGACAACGGATGCTCGACGGCCGCCAGGTCGCGATCGTCGCCGCTCTAGCCAGTACGGACACTGCACACGCCAACTACCTCCTGACGCACACCGTGCCTGGCGAGGCGTGGGAAGGCGCGGTCACGGACGCTCTGACCGTCTTGTGTCTTCGCGTTGCAGGGCAGCCGTGTTGGCGTCCTTTGCAGGACCTCACGGCCGCCTACATCGAACTGCCGAGCCCCGATGGGTTGGCCTCGTTCCACACGAGGCTGGGGCTTGTCTTCCTCGACCTGGTCGATTCACCGACGGCCCCAGCCGCGCGGCAGATCGTCGCCTGCTTGTGCCGACGGGCGATTGAAGCAGCAGACGGCTACGCCGCACGCGACGCCCTTGCCCACCCTCTGACCAAGAACCTGGCAAGCGGCGACGACGTGAAGGAGTGCCAGCGTCTCCTCAACTCATGTGCGCTCCGGGCCGGAGCGCTTCCCGACGACGTGGGCGCCCAACTTGGCGAAGTCATGGGCAAGAGCACCCGCGTGATCCTGGAGTCGATCGGCCGACCGATCGCGTTGAGGGCTGACTGATACCGACCATATAGAGGATCCGCTGCCCGAGTTGCGTGGTTAGCCTCGCGCTCTCGCGTGCCCAGCAGACTCGGGGGTCTTCGTGATGTAGCTGATCTTACGGCGTAAGCTCATTGTTGCCTTCCGGTGGAAGTCCGGTCCGGGTAGCTTCCAGAAGGCCCTGTATCAGACTGGCAGCGTCGGCTTGTGGTCTCTGGACATCCCAGAACGCCCCATAGCTGTCCCCAGCAGTGACTCCCTGCCTGATGAGTGCTTGCTTCGGGCCACTCCCGTACGCGCAGGGCAGAGCGAGGGCCAGCCGGGGCCTTCAGCTCACGGCAGACGAGAAAGAGCCCCAAAGGACTGGAACCTTGCCTCAGGTTCATGTCAACGTACAACGTCCCCGAAGCACTAGGTCCGTGAAGTTCCCTGTGTGAGTGCGCAACATAGCCGACGATCGCCGGTTGGCCAAACCGGCGATCGTGACGACCATTGGGGGTATTCGCGGCGGCTGTGCTTGGCGGTGGAGCCGTTGTGGGTCCAGGCGGTAGTGCCGCAATAAGCAAGGAGGTAAGTAGCGGCCCTCGTCTGCGGCTTCCCTGAATTCGGCAGCCCCGCTGAAAGACAGCGATATCCAGGTCGGGTGGCGTGGAATTTTTGGTGTTGCCGATCCCGATCTGTCGCTCTGTGCGCTCCGTCCCAAGGAACTCCATCTGATGTGCCGATCTGCGATACCCCCTACTCACTTTAGTCCCCGGTTGGCAATCCCCTCTGGTTTGCTCGCCGAATCCGTGTTTCTCCGGGATTCCACCGAGGTAAACGAGCGGATGGTGCTATGACCACCGGGGGGAGTAATCGGCTGCTGACCCCGGAGGAAGTGGCTGCATGGCTCAAGGTCAGCGAGATCACCATCAAGAACAAGTACCGCGCGTGGGGGCTCAAGCCTCAGAAAGTCGGGCGCCTCCTGCGCTTCCGAGAGCGCGATGTCGTGACCTACCTGGACCGCAACTACGGGTGAGCTTGTCGCTCAGTGCCCAAAACTGAAAGGAGGCCACTTGGCCACCGTCTTCCAGAAGTGCAAGACCGACGATAGGAATAAGCGCTATCCGTGCGAGAAGACAAGATGCGGCCACCCCTGGACGGTGAGATTCCGCGAGCCGGGCGGTCGCTCCGGACGTCAACGTGAGAAGTCCTTCCCCACTCGCCGAGAGGCTGACTCTCACGGCGTGAACATGGAGGGCGCCAAGCTCGACGGAACGTACATCGACCTGAAGCGTGGCGCCGTCCCGATCCGCGTGTACGCGACCGAGTGGCTCGAACGTCAGCACCTGGCCGCGAACACGTACGGCACGTACGAGCGAGCCTTCCGGCTACATGTCTTCCCGTTTATGGGCGGTCGGCTGCTGACGTCCATCCGGCCCTCCGATATAGAGGCACTCGGCAAGGAGATGACGGACGGCGGCCTGTCGGCATACTCCGTGCAGGCGTACATAACACCCCTCAAGGCGGTATACACCGCAGCGCTGCACAATGGCGATATAGGGCGCCACCCGTTCGTCGGCGCCAAGCTGCCGACGCTTCCGCGGCGAGTGATGGACGAGACGCTCCTCCCCTCGGGAGGTCAAGTGCAGGACATCGCGGACGAGTTCCGAAGCGAGTGGGCGCTCTCTGTGTGGCTCATGGCGGGCTGCGGGCTCCGCACCGGGGAGATGCTCGGGCTGCGCGTCGGTGACGTCCTAGACGACCGCATAAGGCTGCGCAGGCAGGTCACCCGCGTCAAGGGGACCGTGGGTGCCGTGCTTGGCCCGTTGAAACATCGGGAAGAAGGCGAATGGCGGGATACCCCCCTACCCATGAACCTGTCCGACGCCGTGGGCGACCACGTGGCCCGTCACGGCACGGGCCCCTCGGGGTCCCTGTTCCGGAACATCACCGGCACTTTGGTCACGACCTCGGACTATTCGACTCAGTTCCGTAAGGTGGTCAAGACCCTGGGCTACGAGTGGTCGCCCCATGATCTTCGCCACTGGTTCGCGACGACCGCTCTCAGCAAGGGTCTGCCACTGTTGGATGTATCCAGATGGCTTGGTCACGCGAGCATCAAGGAGACGGCGGACACATACGGACACCTCACCCCGGACTCCACTAGCCGGGCCGTTGAGGTGATGAATGAGGCGTTGAACCAGCACCGTGCTGACTAGGTGCTGACTCGGGCCGCGTTATCTGGCGTTTTCACAGGTCGGAGGGGCTGTTTGAGATGTGCGGACGGTATGCAGCGAGTCGTGGGCCCGAGGATCTCGCAGGAGTCTTTGAGATCGAGAAGTGGGAGCCCGAGGAGGCTTTGGCCCCCGACTACAACGTGGCCCCGACCAAAGAGGTGTATGCAGTCCTCGACCGTCCACTTAAGGACGCGGACAGCCCGAAGCCGGTTCGTCAGCTGCGCCGGCTCAAGTGGGGGCTCGTTCCTTCCTGGTCGAAGACGCCCGAGGGCGGTGCGCGGATGATCAACGCCCGCGCGGAGACCGTGCACGAGAAGCCGTCGTACCGTCGCGCCTTCGCGGCCCGGCGCTGCGTCATTCCCGCCGACGGCTACTACGAGTGGGTCACCGCCAAGGACGAGCGGGAGCTGGAGGTCGAGGGCAGGAAGAAGCGGCAGCGCAAGCAGCCGTACTTCGTGCTCCCCGCCGACGGGTCGGTCTTCGCGATGGCCGGGCTGTACGAGTTCTGGCGGGACAAGACCCTGCCCGACGACCATCCGCTGGCCTGGTGGGTCACCTGCTCGGTGATCACGACCGAGGCGGAGACGACCCCGCTGGCGGTCGCGCCGGACGAGGGGCCGCACGCGCTGGCCGACATCCATCCCCGGATGCCCCTGATGCTCACCCCGGACCGCTGGGACTCCTGGCTCGACCCCTCCCGCACCGACCCGGACGACCTGCGCGAGCTGCTCGCCCCGCCGCCCGCCGGGCTGCTGCGCGCCTACCCGGTGTCCACGGCCGTCAGCAACGTCCGCAACAACGGACCGGAGCTGCTGAAGGAACTGGAAGGCCCTGAAGAAGGCACACTTTTCTGATGTGACTTCTGATGTGAGCGAGATCATTGAGACCGACGCGGGTACGGCCCGCATCACCTGGCACACGGCCAAGAAGGCGCGGCTCGTCCTCGCCGTGAGCCATGGCGCCGGTGGTGGTGTCGACGCCCGGGATCTGCAGGCACTCGCGGCCGTCCTTCCCGGGCACGGCGTCACCGTCGCGCTCGTCGAGCAGCCGTGGCGGGTCGCCGGGAAGAAGGTGGCGCCCGCGCCCAAGACGCTCGACGTGGGATGGCGGGGGATCTGGGCGGCCGTCGCGAAGCCGGGTCTGCCGGTGGTCTCCGGGGGCCGTAGCGCCGGAGCCCGCGTGGCCTGTCGTACGGCGACCGAGCTGGGCGCCGCCGCCGTCCTCGCCCTGAGCTTCCCGCTGCACCCGCCGGGCAAGCCGGAGAAGTCCCGGGCCGGCGAACTGCTCGGCGCCGGGGTGCCCACACTCGTCGTGCAGGGCGGGAACGACCCCTTCGGGAAACCGGCGGAGTTCCCCGAGGGAACCTTCGAGCTGGTCGAGGTGCCGTACGGCGATCATGGTTTCGCCGTGCCCAAGCGGGCGGAGATCGGGCAGGAGGAGGCCCTGGAGATCATCACGGGGCGCGTGGTGGAGTGGACTCGAACACTGGGGTAAGGCGTGGGAATGCTGAGCCCCTTACCACTGTTGAGGCGGACAGAAGCGCTGAACAAGAAGACCGGCGCCGACGTCGTGGATTCGTCGAAGAGAGGAAGTCCGCCGCATGGGTTCGACCTTCTGCCCGAGCCGCAACAGCCGCACTGACCTGGACTGGACTGTGCTGCGTGCGGCCAAGGCCACCCCTATTGGGGCGGCGGGCGGACCGGATCGTCGTCTATCCTCCGATTCTGGTGGCATCGGCTTCGGTGCTGCCCGGAATCTTGAGGAGGTGGGTCCGGTTCCCGGTACCGACGCAGGGACCGAACACGGCCAGGCGGAGCAGCCCGAGGGCCAGGGCACGAGCGAGGTCACACCGGAATCGACCTCGGAGCGCAGCGCGCGCTTCGAGCGGGACGCGCTCGAATTCCTCGACCAGATGTACTCGGCCGCGCTGCGCATGACGCGAAACCCGGCCGACGCCGAGGACCTGGTGCAGGAGACGTACGCGAAGGCGTACGCGTCCTTCCACCAGTTCCGCGAGGGCACCAACCTCAAGGCGTGGCTGTACCGGATTCTCACCAACACGTTCATCAACTCGTACCGCAAGAAGCAGCGTGAACCCCAGCGCTCCGCGGCCGAGGAGATCGAGGACTGGCAGCTCGCGCGTGCCGAGTCGCACATGTCGACCGGTCTGCGCTCCGCCGAGTCGCAGGCGCTCGACCACCTGCCCGACTCGGACGTGAAGGAAGCGCTCCAGGCGATCCCCGAGGAATTCCGCATCGCCGTCTATCTCGCGGACGTCGAGGGCTTTGCGTACAAGGAGATCGCGGACATCATGGGGACACCCATCGGTACGGTGATGTCCCGGCTGCACCGGGGCCGCCGTCAACTGCGCGGCATGCTCGAGGACTACGCGCGTGACCGCGGACTGGTCCCGGCCGGTGCCGGAGAGTCGGACGAAGCGAAAGGCTCGGGCTCATGAGCTGCGGAGAGCCGCACGAAACGGACTGCAGTGAGGTCCTCGACCATCTCTACGAGTTCCTCGACAGTGAGATGCCGGACGTGGACCGCGCCAAGTTCAAGCAGCACTTCACGGAGTGCTCGCCGTGCCTGGAGAAGTACGGGCTCGAAGAGGCTGTGAAGAAGCTGGTCAAGCGGTGCTGCGGTCGTGACGACGTGCCGACCGACCTGCGGGCCAAGGTCCTGGGCCGGCTCGATCTGATCCGTTCCGGGCAGGCCGTGCCCGAGCACGACCTGACGGCCGCCCCCCAGGAATCCTGACCGTTTCCTGAACGGGCGATCGTCACTCGAACGTGCTAATCCGCGGGTGATACGCCCGCGACCCTCCCCCGACCGCCCTAGGCTCCTCGGCCTGGACAGGCATGGTCGGGGGAAGGGCGTCAGCCATGGAGGCGACACCGGCACGGGCACGTGCGTACGTCGTCTGTGTCGTCCTCGGCGCCCTGTGCTGTCTGCTTCCGCTGCCGACCGTCCACCCACCCTGGTGGGCGGTCGCGCTGCTGGCCGCGCTCTACGCCGGCTGCGAGCAGGTCGCCCGGCGCCGGTTCGCCGGCACCTTCTACCCCGTGCTGCTCGCCGCGGCCTTCCTCCTGCCGCCGCCCGCCGCCGCGCTCGTACCGCTGCCGGGGGCCCTGTTCTCCCGCGTCGAGCAGGGCTCGCCCTGGCTGCGGCGCAGCTGGCGGGCCGCGCAGCTCGCGCTGGGCGTCTGGGCGGCGGGACGCGTGCACTGGGCGCTGGGCGGGCGCAACGCCGTCGTCGCGTCCGACTTCCCGTACGCGCTGGTGCCCGCCCTGGCCGCCGTCCTCGCCTTCTGTCTGGTCCTCACCGTGCTCGACGGCGGGATTCTCGCGCTGGCCGAGCGGATGCCCGTACGACGGGCCTGGCGAGGGCTGTTTCTACGGTCCCTGGCGCCCATCGGGGTGCACGGGTTCGCCGGGCTGATGATGGCCGTGCTGTGGCGCAGTCCCTACGGCCCCGTCGCCGCGCTGCTCGTGCTGCTGCCGATGGGGGTGTCCTGGTGGGTGTTCGCCCAGTACCACCAGGAACGCGCCGCCCATCAGGCCACCATCCGCGCCCTCGTCCAGGCCGTCGACATCAAGGACGGGTACACCCGCGGGCACAGTGAGCGGGTCGGGCAGGCGTCGATGATGATCGCGCGGGAACTCGGCATGGACGACTCACGCGTCGAGGTGCTCCGCTTCGCCGGGATCCTGCACGACGTGGGGAAGCTGGGCGTCCCCACGCGGTTGCTGCGCAAGGACGGGCCGCTGACTCCCGAGGAGCGGCGGGTGATCGAACTGCATCCCGAGTACGGGCACGAGATGGTGCGGGGCATCGGTTTTCTGGGAGAGGCCCGTGCGGCTGTCCTGCACCACCACGAACGGCTGGACGGGAGCGGGTATCCGTACGGGCTGTTGGGGAGCCAGATCCCGGAGTCCGCGCGGGTAGTCGCCGTGGCCGATGCCTTCGACGCGATGACGTCCACGAGGTCCTACCGGAGGGCTCGGCCGGTGTCTGTCGCCCTTGAGGAACTGTCGCGCTGTGCCGGTACGCAGTTCGACCCGCTGATGGTTCGGGCGTTGGTGCGGGCCCTCGGGCGGTGCGGGTGGCATCCGGCAGTCACTGCTGACGAGGTCCAGTCGTCCATTGTCTTCCCACCCAGCCCGACCGTTTCCAGTGGGATGAGGGGCTGACGACCAATGACCTCACCCCGGCCCCCTCTGATCCTCACCCTCATCCACACCTCCGCCGCCCTCCTCGCCCTGACCTCTCTCACCCTCACCCTCTGGACCGGCCTCCAAGAACCCACCGTCGCCCTCGCCTTCGGCATCCTCGTCGCCGTAGGAGAACTGAGCCGGTGGGACGGGACGACCGGTCTCCGTGAGACCGCCCCCCTCGGTGCCGCCGCCGCCCTCTCCTACGCCCTGCTCGGCGCCGACGCCGGCCGGCCCACCCACCACGGTGTCTTCCAGGTCGTCGCCGTGGTCGTGGCCGCCGCGCTCGTCGGCTGTGTGCCGCACATCGCGCGCGGGCAGAGCCGGACGCCCGACCACATGGCGCGCCGCGTCCTGACCGTCGGCTTCGCGGCCGTCTGTTTCCAACCCCTGTACAACCAGGGGGTGTTCCGGCACTGGGGCGGCCCCGCCTACGCCCTGCTCCTCCTCGCGCTGCTCTCCCTCACCGCGCTCTGCGACGCCGTGCTCGCCGCCGCGCTCGCGCACTCCCGGACCCGGTGGCCGTTCGGGCCGCTGCTGCGGGACGAACTGCGGGGCATGCTCGGCATCGGGTCCGCCGTGTGCGCGACCGGCGCGGTGATGGCGCTCGCGGTCGCCGTCGTGGGGCTGTGGGCGCTGCCCGTGTTCTCGCTGCCGCTGCTGCTGACCCAGCTGTCCTTCCGGCGGTACGCCGCCGTACGGGACACCTACCGGCAGACCATCGCCTCCCTCGCCCGGTCCACCGAGATAGCCGGATACACGCCTGCCGGGCACGCCCGCCGGGTCGCCGCGCTGTGCCAGGCGGTCGGGCGGGACCTGGGGCTGTCCGAGCCCGACCTCACCGTCCTGGAGTACGCCGCCCTGATGCACGACATCGGCCAGCTCAGCCTCGTCGACCCGGTACCGGCCGGCGCCACCGCCGTACTCCCCGCGGCGGAACAGCGGCGGATAGCGCTGCTCGGCGGGGCCGTCGTACGGCAGACCGGGGTGAGTCCTCAGGTGGCGGCCGTCGTGGAGCGGCAGGCCGACCCCTGCCGGGAGCAGCCGCTCTCCGCGCGGATCGTCCGGGCCGTGAACGCGTACGAGGAGAAAACGCGGGCAGGCGGCCCCGGCGGGCCTCTTCAGGCGTTGGAGGAGCTGCGCCTCGGGACCGCCGGGGACTACGCTCCCGAGGTCGTGGAAGCACTGGCCCGGGTACTGTCCCGGGACTGTCTGACCTTGCCTTCGGCTGGGTAACCCATGGGTAATGAGCGCCCTTCCAGTCGTACGTGGTTGGATGCGAAGAAGAGGGTGTCCGGGGGCAGAGCCAGCCCACTGAACGGAACTGGCAGGCGGGAATCGTGAGGATCTTCGGCAAGGGACGGCACCGGCCCTCCGCCTCCTGGCGGCAGGCCACAGACCGCGCGTTCACGCTGATCGGCGACGGTCGGTACGAGGACGCGGGCGCGCTGCTGACGCGGGCCGCCGATCTGGAGCCCTGGCTGTCCGAGTCCTGGTT
Source organism: Streptomyces sp. NPDC058469 (assembly GCF_042721125.1). Lineage (NCBI taxonomy): Bacteria > Bacillati > Actinomycetota > Actinomycetes > Kitasatosporales > Streptomycetaceae > Streptomyces > Streptomyces sp. NPDC058469. The sequence goes on along the minus strand of NZ_JBHXME010000016.1, from coordinate 38,197 downwards.
CAACCTCGCCCTGCTGCACAAGTTCCGGCACGACTGGGAGCAGGCCCGGGCGGCCGGGCTGCGGGCCGTCGCGCTGCTCGACCGGGAGGCCGGCGCACCTGACTGGTGGAACGTGGGCATCGCGGCCACCGGCCTCCAGGACTGGCCGCTGGCCCGGCGGGCCTGGCAGGCGTACGGGCTGCGGGTGCCGGGCGGGGTCACCGGTGCGGGTGAGCCGGCCGGCATGGATCTCGGCAGCGCTGCCGTACGGCTGTCGCCCGAGGGCGAGGCCGAGGTGGTGTGGGGGCGGCGACTGGATCCGGCGCGCATCGAGGTGCTGTCGATCCCGCTTCCCTCGTCCGGGCGACGCTGGGGTGAGGTCGTCCTGCACGACGGGGTGCCGCACGGGGAGCGGACCACGGCGGCCGGGCACTCGTACCCCGTGTTCGACGAGATCGAGTTGTGGGCGCCGTCGCCTGTGCCTACGTGGGTGGTCCTGCTTGAGGCCGCCGCCGAGGCCGACCGGGACGCGCTTGAGCAGTTGGCGGCGGATGCGGGGTTCGCGGCGGAGGACTGGTCGTCTTCCGTGCGGTTGCTGTGCCGGATGTGTTCCGAGTCCCGGATGCCTTCTGATGAGGGCGACGGGGAGCATCTTGATCCGCATGATCACAGTGAGCCGGGGCATCCTGGGCCGCTCGGTCATCGGACCGATGGGCAGTTGTGGGTGCCTGAGCGGGAGTGTGGGTTGGCTGCGCCGGCGTCGCTCGTCAGGGGGCTGCTCGACGGGTGGGTTGCCGACAGCCCTGATTCTCGGGACTGGCGGGATCTGGAAGAGGTCTGTTGAGGCCGGTGGGTCGCCGCGGGTCCGTTGTGGCTGGTCGCGCCCACGCGGCGGAGCCGCACATTGACACAGTCCCGCGCCCCTAAAAGAACTGCACGTACCCTGTATCAGCAACTTCTCCCCCTTGTTTTTCAGGAAGGCGTTCGTCGGCATGGCGCAGCAGGACACCGATCAGCAGCACGTGGGCGTGCTCCCCGTGGACGACGAGGGCTTCGTCATCGACACCGAGGAGACCGAGGAGCGTGAGGCGGTCTGGCGGGAGCGGGGGGTCTCGCGGGCCATCACGGTCGTCGGGAATCCGGTGCTGCACAAGGAGTGCAAGGACGTCACCGAGTTCGGCGCGGAGCTGGAGACGCTGGTGGCGGACATGTTCGCCTCGCAGCGCACCGCCGAGGGCGTCGGTCTCGCCGCCAACCAGGTCGGCGTCGACCTGAAGGTCTTCGTCTACGACTGCATGGACGACGAGGGCAAGCGGCACGTCGGTGTCGTCTGCAATCCCAAGCTCGTCGATCTGCCCGCCGAGAAGCGGCATCTGGACGAGAGCAACGAGGGGTGCTTGTCCGTGCCGACCGCGTATGCGCCGCTCGCCCGGCCCGACTACGCCGAGGTGACCGGGCAGGACGAGAAGGGCAACCCCATCAAGGTCCGCGGGACCGGCTACTTCGCACGGTGTTTGCAGCACGAGACAGATCACCTCTACGGCTACCTCTACATCGACCGGCTCTCCAAGCGCGACCGCAAGGACGCGCTGCGGCAGATGGCCGAGAACGAGCCCCGCTACCCCGTGGTCGCCAACGACTGACCCGGCCGGCCCCAGCGGTCGACACAACTCTCCTACGCACGGCGTCTGTTCAGGTGCACCTCCCTGACCAGGCGCCGTTCGTCTGTCCCTCGCACATTCGATCGTTTCCGCTCGTGCAGTGATCCATAATCGGTCATACGAGGGGAGATTCTCGGCACTTGGGGGTAGTGAAGGGAGCAAATCCGTTCCCAGAACGGTCAGTTGTGGTGCTGAATAGGAAGTGCGGGGATACGCAACGGCGCACGCCCGGCACAGCGGGAGGGGCGTGCGCAACTGGCGGCTGAGAGGGGTTTGTTCGTGCCTGCTTTCTCACACAGCACCACATCGACGACGGCAACGGTAACGACGGCGATCGCGGTTCCACCGTCGCTCTCTCTCCCGGTGATCGAGGCGGCGTTTCCCCGGCAACTGCATCCGTATTGGCCGAGGCTCCAGGAGAAGACCCGTGCCTGGCTGCTGGAAAAACGTCTCATGCCGGCGGACAAGGTACGGGAATATGCCGACGGTCTTTGCTACACGGACCTGATGGCCGGGTACTACTTGGGCGCACCGGACGAGGTGCTCCAGGCGATAGCGGACTACAGCGCGTGGTTCTTCGTCTGGGACGACCGCCACGACCGGGACATCGTGCACCAACGGCCGGACGCCTGGCGGCGGTTGAGGTTCCGGTTGCACGCTGCACTGGATTCACCACGGCACCATCTGCTCCACCCGGATCCCCTGGTCGCGGGGTTCGCCGACAGCATGATGCGGATCTACTCGTTCCTGCCCGACACCTGGAACGCGCGGTTCGCCCGGCACTTCCACGCGGTCATCGAGGCCTACGACCGTGAATTCCGCAACCGCACCGAGGGGACCGTCCCCACGGTCGAGGAATACCTCGCGCTGCGCCGGCTCACCTTCGCGCACTGGATCTGGACGGATCTGCTGGAGGCGAGCGCAGGCTGTGAACTCCCGGACGGCGTGCGGAAACACCCGGCATATCGAAAGGCGGCACTGCTCAGCCAGGAATTCGCCGCCTGGTACAACGACCTCTGTTCCCTGCCCAAGGAACTCGCGGGCGACGAGGTCCACAATCTCGGAATCAGCCTCGTCAAACACGAGGGGCTGACCCTTGAGGAAGCGGTCGCCGAACTGAGGCGCCGTATCGAGGAATGCATAGCCGATTTCCTGGAGGCGGAACGCGAGACGTTACGACTCGCCGACCGGCTCGACGACGGAAGCGTGCGGGGAAAGGAACTGAGCGCGGCCGTCAGGGCCTGCCTCGGAAATATGCGGAACTGGTTCAGTTCCGTCTACTGGTTCCACCACGAGTCCGGCCGGTACATGGTCGACAGCTGGGACGACCGGTCCACACCCCCGTACGTCAACAACGAAGCGGCAGGTGAGAAATGACCGTCGAGTCTGTGAAGCCCGCGGCACCCGAGGTGCCGGAGCTGCTTGAGCCGCCCGTCGCGGGCGGCAGGATCCCGCTTCTCGGCCACGGCTGGAAGCTGGTCCGCGACCCCCTGGCCTTCATGGCCCAACTCCGCGACCACGGCGACGTCGTCCGGCTCCGCCTCGGCCCCAAGACGGTCTACGCCGTCACCGCGCCGGCCCTCACCGGAGCCATGGCGCTGAGCCCCGACTTCATCATCGCGGGCCCGCTGTGGGAGTCCCTGGAGGGACTGCTCGGCAAAGAGGGCGTGGCCACGGCCAACGGACCCACCCACCGGCGCCAACGGCGCATCATCCAGCCCGCGTTCCGGCTCGACGCGATCCCCGCCTACGGGCCGATCATGGAGGAGGAGGCGCACGCGCTCACCGAGCGCTGGCAGCCCGGCGAGACGATCGACTGCACCTCCGAGTCCTTCCGGGTCGCCGTGCGGATCGCGGCCCGCTGTCTGCTGCGCGGCGACTTCATGGACGAGCGCGCCGAGCGGCTGTGCGTCGCGCTCGCCACCGTGTTCCGGGGCATGTACCGGCGGATGGTGGTACCGGCAGGACCGCTCTACCGGCTGCCCCTTCCGGCCAACCGCGAATTCAACCGGGCGCTGGCCGATCTGCATCTCCTCGTCGACGAGATCGTCGCCGAGCGGCGCGAATCTGGTCAAAAGCCGGACGATTTGCTGACGGCATTGCTGGAGGCGACGGACGAGAATGGCGAGCCGATCGGGGAACAGGAGATCCACGACCAGGTCGTCGCGATCCTCACCCCGGGAAGTGAAACTGTGGCGTCCACGATCATGTGGCTGCTCCAGGTCCTCACCGAACACCCGGAACACGCCGACAAGATACGACAAGAGGTCGAATCCGTGACGGGCGGTCGCCCGGTGGCATTCGACGACGTGCGCAAGCTGACCCACACGAACAATGTCGTCGTCGAGGCGATGCGGCTGCGTCCCGCCGTATGGATATTGACGCGGCGGGCGGTCGCCGACACCGAACTGGGCGGCTATCGGATTCCGGCCGGGGCCGACATCATCTACAGCCCGTACGCGATCCAGCGTGACGCGCGTTCGTATGCGCACAACGAGGAGTTCGACCCCGACCGCTGGCTTCCGGAACGGGCCCAGGATGTACCGAAGTTCGCCATGAGCCCGTTCAGCAACGGCAACCGGAAGTGTCCCAGCGACCACTTCTCGATGGCCCAACTGAGCCTGATCACGGCGGCGGTGGCGACGAGGTACCGCTTCGAGCAGGTGTCCGGCTCCAACGACACCACCCGCGTCGGCATCACCCTCCGCCCGAACCGGCTGCTGCTCAGGCCCGTGCTGAGGTGAGACCGACGGGCGTACGTTCAGGCGGCTTCCGGGCCCCTGAACGTGCGCCGGTAGGCGTTCGGGGTGGTGCCCAGCGCCCGGACGAACTGGTGGCGCAGGGCGGGTGCGGTGCCGAAGCCGGCCCGCCAGGCGATCGCGTCCATCGTCTCGTCCGTCCCCTCCAGCAACTGCTGGGCCAGCAGCACCCGTTGACGCAGGATCCAGCGGTACGGCGTGGTCCCGGTCTCCTGCTGGAAGCGGCGGGCGAAGGTGCGTGGTGACATGAGGGCACGGGCGGCGAGCTGTTCGACGGTGACCTCCTGGTCGAGGTGCTCCGCCATCCACACCAGCACCTCGCCCACCGTGTCGCACTGCGAGCGCGGCAGCGGCCGCTCGATGTACTGGGCCTGGCCGCCGTCGCGGTGCGGCGGTACGACCATCCGCCGGGCGATGGCGTTGGCGACCTCCGGCCCCTGCTCCTTGCGCACGATGTGCAGACAGGCGTCGATACCGGCCGCGGTGCCCGCCGAGGTGATCACCGGGTCCGCGTCGACGTACAGCACATCGGGCTCCACGACGACCTTCGGATACCGCCGGGCGAGCAGCTCCGCGTGGTGCCAGTGCACCGCGCACCGCCGCCCGTCCAGCAGCCCGGCGGCGGCCAGCACGAACACGCCCGAACAGACGCTGAGCACCCGGGCACCCCGGTCCACGGCCCGTCGTAGGGCGTCGAGGAGTTCCTCCGGGTACTCCCGGGCCGCGTAGGTCGCGCCGGCCGGTACGGCGATGAGGTCCGCGCTCTCCAGGCGTTCCAGGCCGTGCTCGACGGCCAGGGAGAAGCCCGCGTGGGTGGTGAGCGTCGGCCCCTCGGCCGAGGCGACCGCGAAGTCGTAGACCGGCAGCCCCTCGTCGCTGCGGTCGAGGCCGAACACCTCGCAGACGACGCCGAGTTCGAAGGGGTGCACTCCGTCGAGCAGGACCACGGCCACGTTCTTCAGCATGCTGCCAGTGTGCGCCGCATGTGGCAGTAAATCGAGGGTGTACGGCAGTCCTGCCACTCACGGTAAGGAGTCAACAGGACGAGACTCATGTCCATGAACACAGCCATGGACAACCTCATCGCCCTCCTCACCGTCGTCGGCATCTTCGTGGCCGTGACCTTCCCGTCGCTGCTCGGCATCGCGCACGACCGGCGCATCGACCGTCAGATCCGGACCGCCCACCGGATCATGGCTTCGACACCACGACGGTGACCGACCATTCCTGAATGCCCTTGCACGAGATCTTGTGCGGCGCGGTCGCACACAGCGGCCGGGACGACGTGAGCTTCACGGTCCCGGCCGAGACCGCCTCGTACGCGTTGCTCGCGTCGCCGGGCCGGATCAGGATCCCGCTGTTGGTGGCCTTCAGACCGGTGCCGACGGTCTTCACCGGCGCCCAGGGCCGGGTGGTCGTCCCGTCCAGCAGGATGCGGACGGTGGTGCCGGTCGTCAGACAGAACGTGCCGTTCGTGTCGGTGGCGGCGAGGGTCTCCTTCGCCGTACAGGCCGACCGGCTCTTGCTCGGGGTGGGGGAGGACGACGGCGACACACTGCCGCTGCCGGTGTCGGACTTCGTGCCGCAGCCCGTGAGGGCGAGCGCCAGGGTGGCGACGGCCAGGGACGGACCAAGAATCGATCGACGCATGGGGGCCTCCTTTGCCCCTTTGACGTGTCACGGACGCATCCGGATCCCTCGTGAACGGTGAAATATCCGTGGACATGACAGGACTGGCATGACAGGACCCCGGCCGCTGCGAGACGACCGGGGTCCAGCTCATGCGGGGGTCAGCTGGTCGTCACGGCGGTGTCGTCGAGGACGAAGCTGGTCTGGAGGGAGGAGTCCTCGACGCCGCTGAACTTCAGCGAGACGGTGGTGCCGGCGAAGGAGGACAGGCTGAAGGACTTCGCGACGTATCCGCTGGCCGCGTTGAGGTTGGAGTAGGTGGCCAGGGTGGTGGATCCGGCGGTGACCGTCAGCTTGTCGTAAGCCGTGCTGGTGCTGGTCTCCGCGGTGTCGATGTGCAGGTAGAAGGTGAAGGTCGTGCCCGTGCAGCCGGACGGGACGGTCACCGACTGGGACAGTGTGTCGGTGTGGGTCGAGCCGTAGCCGTCGAGCCACGCGTAGTACGAGCCCGCGTGCGCGGCCTCGCCGGTGTCGTTGGTGATGACCCCGCTGCTCGCGGTCCAGGTCGTGCTGCCGGACTCGAAGCCCGCGTTGCCCAGCAGCTGCGTCGAGGTGCAGGTGCCGCCGCCACCGGAGGTGCTGACCGTCCAGGTGAAGGAGGCCGAGCCGGAGGCGCCGGTGGAGTCGGTCGCGGTCACCGTGACGGCGTAGGTGCCGGCGGTGGACGCGGTGCCGGAGATCAGCCCGGTCGAGCTGCTGATCGACAGACCGGTCGGCAGCCCGCTCGCGCTGTAGGTGAGGGTCGCGCTCGCGCTGTCCGAGGCGGAGATCTGCAGGCTGGCCGTGGAGCCGGTCACCGTGGACTGGCTGCCCGGGTTGGTGACGGTCACCGTGTTGCCCGTGGTGGTGCCGGAGGTGAAGGCGGCGGTGCCGTCCGGGGTGCCCCAGCCGGTCGGGCCGTCGTAGCCGGTGCCCGCGGTGCAGAAGTAACTCGTGGAGCACGTGCCGTTGTTGCCGCTGGTGATGTCGTACAGGTTCGAGGTGTGGGAGTAGGGGTACTTCGCCGGGTAGTCGCTGGAGCCGGGGGCGCCGGCCAGCGCGTAGACGCCCGCGATGATCGGGGACGAGGCGCTGGTGCCGCCGTAGACCGCCCAGCCGGAGCCGCCGTAGGTGTCGTAGACGGCCACGCCGGTGGCGGGGTCGGCGACGGCGGAGACGTCGGCCTCCATGCGCTTGGTGCAGCCCGTGTCGGTCTGCCAGGTCGGCTTCGCGTCGTAGGCGGAGCAGCCGGAGCCGGTGCCCTCGGTGCTGCTGGTCTTCCACACGGACTCGGTCCAGCCACGCGTGCTGGAGGACGTGGAGAGGGCGGTGCCGCCGACTGCCGTGACGTACTGGGACGTTGCCGGGTACTCGGCGCCGTAGGCGCTGTCACCGGAGGAGACGGTGATCGCGACGCCCGGGTGCTTGAAGTACGCGGTGTCCTCGGAGGTCTGCGAGGAGGCCTCGGAGCCGCCCCAGCTGTTGGAGACGAACTTCGCACCCAGGGTGACGGCCTCGTTCTCGGCGGTGCCGAGGTCGGAGTCGGTGGCCGAAGTGGCCTCCACCAGGATGATGTTGCAGTTCGGGCAGACCGCGCTGACCATGTCGATGTCGAGCGCTTCCTCGCCCGCCCAGCCGGTGTCGTTCGTCGGCAGGGAGGTGGTCGAGCCGGTCTGGCTGACCTGCTTGAAGCAGCCGCTGGCCACGGTGCAGGCCGACAGGCCGAAGTTGGAACGGTACGTGGCCAGGTCCGAGGCCGCGTTGGGGTCGTTGTACGCGTCGACCACCGCGACCGTCAGGCCGGAGCCGCCGGTCGAGGGAAGCGCGTACGCGCTGTGCAGGTTGGCCGGGCTCAGGCCGGAGACGGCCGCGGCCGCGTCCGAGTGCACGGCGGCGGCCAGTTGCTGCTTGATGTCGGTGCGCCGCTGGGCGAAGCAGGACGCCGAACCGGGGGCCGCGGTCGCGCAGAGGCGCTCGGTCGGCACCTTCTGGCCGGCCTTGCCGGTCGAGTGGACGGCCTGGGCCGCGGGGGCGGTCAGGGCCTTGGAGTTCTGGGTGACCTTGGAGACCTGGGCGGACTGGACGGCTGCCTGGGGGGCGGGCTGCGCGTCGGCGGGGGAGGCCGCCACGAGCCCGAAGACGCTGAGGGTGAGGGCGGGTATGGCGGCGGTCAGCAGTCTTCGCAGACTCCGTCTGGGCTTCTCACGCATGGGGTACTGCCTCCATCGTTGGAGTGGGGTTCCTCGGCGTGGTGGCAGGCCTGTGACGCGCGTAGCGGCGGCGGTAGACGTCGTCATGGGCATGACACTTTGAACGTCCTGTGGGGTCATTGGTAAATGACATGAACAGGACGGGCAGAACGTAGCCGGGGCGACGAGACCGCGAACAGACGCACCCCATGAACTTTGCCGCTCCATAGAAACTCCATGGACGGCCCATGGAAGCTCCATGGGCCGTCCGCGAAGTAAGACACAGATAAGGAGGGCTGGGGGTCCTCGTCCAAGACGGCTACGCGTCCTCGACCAAGAGGACTAGAAGTCCTCGTCCAGGTCGACCGTGCCCTCCACCGCGACCTGGTACGCCGAGGGGCGGCGCTCGAAGAAGTTGGTCAGCTCCTGGACGCCCTGCAACTCCATGAAGGAGAAGGGGTTCTCGGAGCCGTAGACCGGGGCGAAGCCCAGCCGCTGGAGGCGCTGGTCCGCGACGCACTCCAGGTACTGGCGCATCGAGTCGGTGTTCATGCCCGGCAGACCCTCACCACACAGGTCGCGCCCGAACTGCAGCTCCGCCTCGACCGCTTCCTTCAGCATGTCCGTGACCTGCTGCCGGAGTTGGTCGTCGAAGAGCTCCGGCTCCTCCTTGCGGACGGTGTCGACCACCTCGAAGGCGAAGCTCATGTGCATGGTCTCGTCCCGGAAAACCCAATTCGTCCCCGTCGCCAGGCCGTGCAGCAACCCCCGGCTGCGGAACCAGTAGACGTACGCGAACGCCCCGTAGAAGAACAGCCCTTCGATGCACGCGGCGAAGCAGATCAGGTTGAGGAGGAAGCGGCGGCGGTCGGCCTGGGTCTGGAGGCTGTCCAGCTTCTCGACCTCGTTGATCCACCGGAAGCAGAACTCGGCCTTCTCGCGGATGGAGGGGATGTTCTCCACCGCGTCGAAGGCGGCCGCCCTGTCCTCCGGGTTCGGGAGGTAGGTGTCCAGCAGGGTCAGGTAGAACTGGACGTGCACCGCTTCCTCGAAGAGCTGGCGGCTCAAGTACAGCCGCGCCTCGGGGGAGTTGATGTGCTTGTACAGCGTCAGCACGAGGTTGTTCGCCACGATCGAGTCGCCCGTCGCGAAGAACGCGACCAGCCGGCCGATCATGTGCTGCTCACCCGGCGTCAGCTTCGCGAGGTCGGCGACGTCCGAGTGGAGGTCGACCTCCTCGACGGTCCAGGTGTTCTTGATCGCGTCCCGGTAGCGCTCGTAGAAGTCCGGGTAGCGCATGGGGCGGAGGGTCAGCTCGAAGCCCGGGTCGAGGAGGTTCTTTTCGGTGGAGCTCATCTACTGGCACGCCTCGCAGGACTCGGGGTTCTCAAGGGAGCAGGCAACCGCGTCCTCGTCGGGGGTCAACTGCTGTACGGGGGCGGTGGGTTGGGCTTGGGCCTGGGCCGCGCGGGCGATGCGGGTCGCCGGGCGGGAGCGCAGGTAGTACGTCGTCTTCAGGCCCTGCTTCCAGGCGTACGCGTACATCGAGGAGAGCTTGCCGATCGTCGGCGTCTCCAGGAACAGGTTCAGGGACTGGGACTGGTCCAGGAACGGGGTGCGGGCGGCGGCCATGTCGATCAGGCCGCGCTGCGGGATCTCCCACGCCGTGCGGTACAGGTCGCGGACGTCCTGCGGCACCCAAGTGAAGCCCTGCACCGAGCCGTTGGCCTCGCGCAGCGCCTCCCGGGTCTGCGCGTCCCACACGCCGAGCTGCTTCAACTCGTTCACCAGGTAGGAGTTGACCTGGAGGAACTCGCCGGACAGCGTCTCGCGCTTGAACAGGTTGGAGACCTGCGGCTCGATGCACTCGTACACGCCCGCGATGGACGCGATGGTGGCGGTGGGCGCGATGGCCAGCAACAGGCTGTTGCGCATGCCGACTTGGGCGATACGTTCCCGCAGCGCGGCCCAGCGCTCGGGCCAGGTGAGCTCCACGCCGTAGTGGTCGGGGTGCAGGACACCGCGGGCCGTACGGGTCTTCTCCCAGGCCGGGAGCGGGCCGTTGCGCTCGGCGAGTTCGGCGGACGCCTCGTACGCGGCGAGCATCATGCGCTCGGCGATACGGGTGGACAGCGCCTGGGCCCGCGGTGAGTCGAAGGGGACGCGCAGCTTGAAGAAGACGTCCTGGAGGCCCATCGCGCCCAGGCCCACCGGACGCCAGCGGGCGTTGGAACGGCCCGCCTGCTCGGTCGGGTAGAAGTTGATGTCCACGACACGGTCGAGGAAGGTGACGGCCGTGCGGACCGTCTCGTCCAGCCGCTCCCAGTCGATGTCACCGTCGACCACGAACGCGCCCAGGTTCACCGACCCCAGGTTGCAGACCGCCGTCTCGCCGTCGTCCGTGACCTCCAGGATCTCCGTGCAGAGGTTGGAGGAGTGGACCGTGTGGCCCGGCTCGGCCGTCTGGTTGGCGGTGCGGTTGGCCGCGTCCTTGAAGGTCATCCAGCCGTTGCCGGTCTGCGCGAGGGTGCGCATCATGCGGCCGTAGAGGTCGCGGGCCGGGATGGTCTTCTTGGCCAGCCCCTGCGCCTCGGCCTTGCGGTACGCGGCGTCGAACTCGTCGCCCCACAGGTCGACCAGCTCGGGCACGTCGGCGGGGGAGAAGAGCGACCAGTCGCCGTTCTCGTTCACCCGGCGCATGAACTCGTCCGGGATCCAGTGCGCCAGGTTCAGGTTGTGCGTACGACGGGCGTCCTCACCCGTGTTGTCCCGCAGCTCCAGGAACTCCTCGATGTCGGAGTGCCAGGTCTCCAGGTACACCGCGGCGGCACCCTTGCGCCGGCCGCCCTGGTTCACCGCGGCGACCGAGGCGTCCAGCGTCTTCAGGAACGGGACGATGCCGTTGGAGTGCCCGTTCGTCCCGCGGATCAGCGAACCGCGGCTGCGGATGCGGGAGTACGACAGTCCGATGCCGCCGGCGTGCTTCGAGAGTCGGGCGACCTGGTGGTAGCGGTCGTAGATGGAGTCCAGCTCGTCCAGCGGGGAGTCGAGGAGGTAGCAGGACGACATCTGGGGGTGCCGGGTGCCGGAGTTGAAGAGCGTGGGGGAGGACGGGAGGTAGTCCAGGCGGCTCATCAGGCGGTAGAGCGCGGCGACTTCGTCCAGGGCGCGGTTGCCGTCGTTCTCCGCGAGGCCGGACGCCACGCGCAGCATGAAGTGCTGGGGGGTCTCGATGACCTTGCGGGTGATCGGGTGCCGCAGGAGGTAACGGCTGTACAGGGTGCGCAGGCCGAAGTAGCCGAAGCGGTCGTCGGCCTCGGTGTCGATCAGCGCGTCGAGGCGGGCCGCGTGCAGCTGGGCGAACTCGGCGGTGCGGTCGGCGATGAGGCCCTCGCGGTGGCCCACGGCGACGGACTCGGTGAACGTCGTGACGCCCTGGGAGGCGGCCTCGGCGGCGATGCTGATCGTCAGCAGCCGGGCGGCGAGGCGGGAGTAGACGGGGTCCTCGGAGATGAGGCCGGCGGCCGCCTCCGTGGCCAGCTCGCGCAGTTCCGCCACGTCCGCGTGCGCGGACCGGCCGCGCAACGTGGCGGCGGCGACCCGGCCGGGGTCGGCGTCGGGGAGGTCGGCGGTCAGCTCGGTCAGGGTCCGCAGGATCGCGGCACCGGGGCCGTCGGCTCCGGGAACGGTCGCTCCGGGAACGGCCGTTCCAAGAACGGTGGTTCCGGTTCCGGCCGCCTCGTTCGCCTGGGTCGCTGATGCCGGCTCTGCTGGCGCGATGGTCACGGTGGGGCTCTCCCTCGCTCGGCACGGGGCCTCGCTGAGGGCAGGCGGCAGCACACGAGCGCACGGGGCGTCGCGTCCACCGGCCCACTCCACGAGGCCCGGACGTCATGCGCCCTGGCCGGGTGGCCGGACGCGCGCCGTCGGCAGGTCCTCGGACTGACCAGGCGTGCATATGCACGCAAGTACACCGTTGCGGGACAGTTCCGGATTCGCACCGGATTCCCCTGCGGCGACAGCGAGCATGAGCATACATCTTGTGCTCACCCGTCACGCCACCACCAGATGTTGTGTCGCGGTGGTTTCAGAGTGTCAGCTGATAGGTGAGCAGAGTGAGATCGTCCAGGTGCGGCACGGGGTTCCAGTCGCGGTCGGGGGTGCGGACGAAACCCAGGCGTTCGTAGATGCGGTGGGCCGCGTGCATGGCCGACTGGGTCGAGAGAACTACGGCTGTGCAGCCCTCGGTGGCCCGTGCGCGGTCGACGCAGGCGCGGACGAGGGCCTCGCCGGCGCCTCGGCCGCGGGCCGTGCGGTGGATTGCGAGGGCGCGGATTTCCGTCTCTCCGGGGCGCGCTATGTCTGCGACGGGGCCGGGGCCGGGGACGAAGGTGACGCCGCCGAGGAGGTGGTCGCCGTCCACCGCGACGAGGATCTCGGCGGCTGCGGCTCGGCTTGCCACGTCCTTCAGCACGGGGAGGTAGGGGTCGGTCTCGCCGTAGTCGAGTAGGCCGTCTTCTAGGTAGGCCTGGGCTGTGAGGGTGCCGAGGGGTTCGTATTCGGTGGGGTTCGCTCGGCGGATTTGGATGTCCATGTGGATCAGTGTGTACGAACAGCGGGCCGCCGAGGGGGTGCTCTCGGTGGCCCGCTGCGGGTTCGTTGTGGCTGGGCGTGCCCACGCGGCGGAGCCGCATATCGATACAGCCCCGTGCCCCTTGGGAACCTCAGTGACCGGCGATCACAGGGAGCTCCTCCTTCACTCCCGGGTCGCCCGCGTCCGCTGTGTAGTCGGCCGGGCTTGTCTCGTCGATACCGTCCGGCGCCTTGAGGGCCTTCAGAGCGAACGTGAGGACCACCGTCACCACGACGTTCAGCACGAACGCCGTCAGGCCGATGTAGCCGATCTCGCCGATGCCGGGGATCTCCTTGGACGAGCCGCCGAAGTGGTCCTGGGTCGGGGAGGCGACGCCGTAGGCGGCGAGGGTGCCGTAGATCATGCCGACCGCCCAGCCGGCGAGGAGGGCCCAGCGGTGGAACCAGCGGGTGAAGAGGCCGCCCACCAGGGCCGGGAAGGTCTGGAGGATCCAGATGCCGCCCAGGAGCTGGAAGTTGATGGCGACCGTCTTGTCCATGGTGAGGACGAAGGCCAGGGCGCCGACCTTCACCAGGAGTGAGACGATCTTGGAGACCTTGGTCTCCTGGGCCGGGGTCGCGTCCGGTTTGATGAAGTCCTTGTAGATGTTGCGGGTGAAGAGGTTCGCCGCCGCGATGGACATGATCGCCGCGGGCACGAGCGCTCCGATGCCGATCGCCGCGAAGGCCACGCCCGCGAACCAGTCCGGGAACATGTTCTCGAACAGCTGCGGGATCGCCAACTGCCCGTTGGTGACCTTGACTCCGGCCGCGATCGCCATGAAGCCGAGCAGCGCGAGCAGGCCCAGCATCAGTGAATACAGCGGCAGGATCGTGGTGTTGCGGCGGATCACGTTGCGGCTCTTCGAGGAGAGCGTGGCCGTGATCGAGTGCGGGTACATGAACAGGGCCAGCGCCGAGCCCAACGCCAGTGTGGCGTACGTCCATTGGCCCGCCGGTGCGGGTACCAGGCCGCCCGCTCCCGCCGCCTTGAACTTGGCGCCCGCCTTGCTGAAGATGTCGTCGAAGCCGCCGAGCTTGATCGGGATGTAGATGATCGCCACCGTGATCACGATGTAGATCAGCCCGTCCTTCACGAACGCGATCAGCGCGGGCGCCCGCAGGCCGGACGAGTAGGTGTACGCGGCCAGCACGGCGAACGCGATCAGCAGCGGCAGGTCCTTCACGAACCAGTTGGAGTTCGCGCTGCCGCCCACCCCCATGACGTCCAACACGGCCTGGATGCCGACCAGTTGGAGCGCGATGTACGGCATCGTCGCGAGGATTCCGGTGACCGCGACCGCCAGCGACAGCCCCTTCGAGCCGAAGCGCCCGCGCACGAAGTCGGACGTCGTCACGTATCCGTGCTTGTGCGACACCGACCAGAGGCGGGGCAGGAACGTGAAGATCAGCGGGTACACGAGGATCGTGTAGGGCACGGCGAAGAAGCCGGCCGCGCCCGCCGCGTAGACCGCCGCCGGGACCGCCACGAACGTATACGCCGTGTAGAGGTCGCCGCCGAGCAGGAACCAGGTGACCCAGGTGCCGAACGACCGTCCGCCCAGGCCCCATTCGTCGAGGCTCTGCTCGTTGTCGGCCCGGCGCCAGCGCGCGGCGAGGAAGCCCAGGGCCGTGACGGCCAGGAAGAAGAAGATGAAGACGCCGAGGGCGACGCCGTTCACGCCGTCGTTCACCGGTTACCTCCATGGCGGGTCCGCTGGTCGCGCTGCCACAGCTTGTAGGCGGTCATCGTCAGCGCCGTCGAGATCAGCACCCACAGCATCTGGTACCAGTAGAAGAACGGGATGCCGATGAACGTGGGGTCGATCTTGGTGTAGGAGCCGACCCAGAGCAGCGCCACGAAGGGCGCGATGAGGCAGACGGCGATGACGGCGCGGGCCGGTGTTACGACCGGTGCCACGACGGGCGGTGCCACTTCGGGCGGTACTTCCGGCACATCTGACATATCGCGGCTCCGTCACCTCAATGATCGCCTGTGTAATGCGCAGGCAATGTAGGTCACGGCGTCGCGCATGCGGAAGACCCCGTCCGCATATCGGCATGTCGATTTCGTGAAGACGTGACATCGGTGTCAACGGCGGGGGTCAACAGCAGCGGAAACCCTGTCGCGGGTCGGCCTCCTGGCGGGCCGTCCGCATCCGTTCGAAGTCCCGCCGGTTCGGGACCTCCGCGTCGGGGTGGTCCCGGCGGACGTGCGCGACATAGCGGTCGTACGCCGACTCGTCCATCAACTCCCGGACGTACCACCGCACTCCACGGACCGTCCGGCTAGCCGCCCGTCCGAGCGCCGACCGCATCGCGTGCCGCCTCCTCCTTCTCCTCCCGGGTCGGGATCAGCCCGGCCGGTGCCACGATGTTCGACTCGACGTACGGCGTCTCGCTCAGCGTGGAGAGCGCGGGGCGGCGGATGTGCCGGACGCAGACCCGGAGCGCGTCCGCGATCACGACGACGACCAGCACCGCGAGAATGGCCGAAAGCACTCCGTCCACCGTGGAGTTGGTGACGACGGTGTGCATGTCGTCCATGTTCTTGGCGGGCGGCAGGACCTTGCCCGCGTCGATCGCGTCCTGGAACACGGACCGTTGCTTGAAGAAGCCGACCTTCGGGTCGCCGGAGAACACCTTCTGCCAGCTCGCGGTCAGGGTGACCGTCGCGTCCCAGGCGAGCGGAATCCCGGTGATCCAGGCCCACTTGAGGCGTCCGGACTTCACCAGGAGGGTGGTGCAGACGGCCAGGGCGACGGCGGCGAGCAACTGGTTGGAGATGCCGAAGATCGGGAAGAGCTGGTTGATCCCGCCGAGCGGTTCGTGGACGCCGACCCAGAGGAAGTAGCCCCAGAGCGCGCACACGATCGCACTCGTCAGGGCCAGGCCCGGCTTCCAACTCACGTTCTTGAAGGGCCGGTAGACGTTCCCCAGCATGTCCTGGAGCATGAACCGGCCCACGCGCGTGCCCGCGTCCAGCGCGGTCAGGATGAACAGCGCCTCGAACATGATCGCGAAGTGGTACCAGAAGGCGCGCAGACTCCCGCCGGTCACCTTGGAGAAGATCTCCGAGACGCCGACCGCGAGGGTGGGCGCACCGCCGGTGCGGGACAGCAGGCTGGCCTCGTCGACGTTCTTCGCGGCCTGCGCGAGGTCGGCGGGGGAGATGTGATAGCCCCAACTGCTCACCACCTGCGAGGCGTTCTGCACCGTCGTGCCGATCGCGCCCGACGGGGCGTTCATCGCGAAGTAGAGACCCGGGTCGATGATGCTCGCGGCGACCAGGGCCATGACGGCGACGGACGACTCCATCAGCATGGCGCCGTAGCCGATCATGCGAATCTGTGTTTCCTTCTGGATCATCTTCGGGGTCGTACCGCTCGATATGAGCGAGTGGAAGCCGGACAGGGCCCCGCAGGCGATCGTGATGAAGACGAAGGGGAAGAGCGAGCCGGCGAAGACCGGGCCGTTGCCGTGTTTCGCGAAGTCGGTGACGGCGGGCATCTTCAGGGCGGGCAGGGCGACCACGACCCCGATCGCCAGCAGGCCGATGGTGCCGATCTTCATGAAGGTGGAGAGGTAGTCGCGCGGGGCGAGCAGGGTCCACACCGGCAGGATCGAGGCGACGAAGCCGTACGCCACCAGCCAGACGACCAGGGTCGAGGGCGCGAGGGTGAAGGTGCCGGCCCAGGACGACTCGGCGACCCAGCGGCCCGCGACCAGGGCGAGCAGCAGCAGGGCCACGCCGATCAGGGAGACCTCGGAGACCCGGCCGGGGCGAAGTACCCGTAGGTAGAAGCCCATCAGGAGGGCGATCGGGATGGTCATGCCGATGGAGAAGGTGCCCCAGGGGGAGGAGGCCAGCGCGTTCACGACGACCAGGGCCAGCACGCCGAGCAGGATGATCATGATGGCGAAGGTGCCGAGGAGCGCGGCGGCGCCGCCGAAGGGGCCGATCTCCTCGCGGGCCATCTGGCCAAGGGACCTGCCGTCGCGCCGAGTCGAGAAGAACAGCACGACCATGTCCTGGACCGCGCCCGCGAAGATGACGCCGACGATGATCCAGACCGTGCCGGGGAGGTAGCCCATCTGCGCGGCCAGTACGGGTCCGACGAGCGGTCCTGCGCCGGCGATCGCGGCGAAGTGGTGGCCCAGCAGGACGCGGCGGTCGGTGGGGTGGTAGTCGATGCCGTTGTCGAGGCGTTCGGCCGGGGTGGCCCGGGTGCCGTCGACCTTCAGGACCTTGTACACGATGAACTTGGCGTAGAAGCGGTAGGCGATGGCGTACGAGCCGAGCGCGGCGGCGACCATCCAGGCGGCCGACACGTTCTCGCCCCGCGCCAGCGCGAGCACGGTCCAGCCCGCCGCGCCGACCAACGCGACGAGGGTCCAGACGACGATGGTTCGGACGTTCGCGGTAGGCACCGGGGAGTCCTCCCGTCCATGCGGCGACGGGAGGAACGTAGAGCAACCCGGGTAACTCCGTAAGTCCCCTAGTCCTGCCGGCGCTTCAGTCGCGCCACGAACTAGTCCTGCGGGCGCTTGAGTCGCGCCACGAACTTGTAGCGGTCCCCGCGGTACACCGACCGCACCCACTCCACCGGCTTGCCCTCCTTGTCGAGGGAGTGGCGGGAGAGCATCAGCATGGGCAGGCCGACGTCGGTGCTGAGGAGGCCGGCCTCGCGCGGGGTGGCCAGCGAGGTCTCGATGGTCTCCTCGGCCTCGGCGAGATGGACGTCGTAGACCTCGGCGAGCGCGGTGTACAGGGACGTGTACTTGACGAGTGACCTGCGCAGGGCGGGGAAGCGCTTCGCGCTGAGGTGGGTCGTCTCGATGGCCATCGGCTCGGCGTTGGCCATGCGCAGGCGCTCGATGCGCAGCACCCGGCCGCCGGCGGTGATGTCGAGCAGGTCGGCGAGGGTGTCGTCGGCGGTGATGTAGCCGATGTCCAGGAGCTGCGAGGTCGGTTCGAGGCCCTGGGCGCGCATGTCCTCGGTGTACGAGGTGAGTTGGAGGGCCTGGGAGACCTTCGGCTTGGCGACGAACGTGCCCTTGCCCTGGATGCGCTCCAGGCGGCCCTCGACGACCAGTTCCTGAAGGGCCTGTCGCACGGTGGTGCGCGAGGTGTCGAACTCCGCGGCCAGGGTGCGCTCGGGCGGGACGGGGGTGCCGGGTGGCAGCGTCTCCGTCATGTCGAGGAGGTGCTTCTTCAGGCGGTAGTACTTCGGCACACGCGCGGTGCGGACGGTGGCCCCACCCTCGTTCTCCGCACTGCTGACGTCGGTGCTCATGCTCCGCCTTCCCGGCTCCGGACAAGGGTCACTTGGTGATCCCCTCTGTATACCGTCGCCGTCTCTTTTGGTCTAGTCCACAGCGCCAAGTGGTCTAGCGGAAGACAGTACTCCGGCACGGTTGTTTTCGCTGCCTTCTTACTTAAAGGTTCCTGCATATGTAGGTCGCATAACGGCTGGTCAGGGCCGTTTCGAGCACCCTTGACAGGCCCTCTGGTCTGGTCCAAGCTCCCGGTACTGGTCTACACCATTGGTTCAGGTCCCGGCTCTTGGGCGGGAGGTGTGGCAGGCATCCCTGAGGAGGGTGGCGTGAAGCGCAAGCTGATAGCCGCGATCGGTATCGCGGGCATGATGGTCTCCATCGCGGCGTGCGGGGGCAACGACGACAAGGGCTCTTCGAACAGCGGCGCCGACGCCAAGGAGCTGACCGTCTGGCTCACCGTCGACGCGCAGAACAACTGGCCCCAGCTGGTGAAGGCGGCCGACGCGGCCGTGCAGAAGGCGCACCCGGGCGTCAAGATCAAGCACGAGTACTACGGCTGGCCGGACAAGAACACCAAGCTCGACGCGGTTCTCGCCACCGACAAGGTGCCCGACGTGGTCGAGATGGGCAACACCGAGATGCTGGGCTACATGGTCAAGGGCGCCTTCGCACCCGTGGACCCCTCGAAGTTCACCAACTCCTCCGCCTGGCTCGACGGCCTCAAGGCCTCGGTGACCTACGACGGCAAGACCTACGGCGTCCCCTACTACGCCGGTGGCCGCGTCGCCAACTGGCGCAAGGACATCGCCGCTTCGGTCGGCATCAAGGCCCCGCCGACGACGTACACCGAGCTGACCGCCGACCTGGACAAGATCCAGAAGAAGGAAGGCAGCAAGTTCAGCGCCTGGTACCAGCCCACCCGCGACTGGTACGCGGCCATGTCCTTCGTCTACGACGCCGGCGGCGCCATCGCCACCCAGTCCGGCAGTGACTGGAAGGCCAGCCTCTCCTCGCCCGAGTCCATCAAGGGACTCAACGAGTGGAAGTCGGTCATCGACAAGTACATGCACGGCGACAAGACCAAGGACGAGTCCGACCGTTACATCGTCTACGGCCAGGGCAAGGCGTCCATGATCTTCGCCGCCGCGTGGGAGGGCGCGACCGCCGCCGACCCGAAGAACGACAAGACCGGCGGCAAACTGAAGACCGACCTCGTCAACTTCGTGATGCCCGGCCCGTCCGGCAAGAACATGCCCGTGTTCCTGGGTGGTTCGGACCTCGCCGTCCCGGTGAAGTCCAAGGCGCAGGCGCTCGCCGCCGAGTGGATCAACGCCTTCACCGGTCCGTCCGGCCAGAAGGGCCTGATCGCCAAGGGCAACCTGCCGAACAACAAGACCGACCTCGCGACGCTGAAGAGCGACCCCGCGACGGCGGTCCCGGCCACCGCGGCCGAGTCCAACTGGTTCGTCCCGATGGCACCGGGCTGGGGCCAGGTCGAGAAGGCCCAGGTCCTGCAGACCATGCTGCAGAACATCGGCACCGGCAAGAAGTCGGTGGCGGACGCCGCGAAGGAAGCGGACGCCGCGATCGACAAGGTCATCAACACCAAGTGACCTGAGAGCGGGGCCCTGTTGGACGGCCTGTCCGTCTTCGGGGCAGGGCCCCGCCCCTCGTACGACATCCGGTGCGAAGCAGGGCCGGGTAAGGCCGCACGACCAGAGGGACCGCCGAGGAGCGCGTGATGAGTGCCGACACGACCACCCCCGCCAAGGTGCCGCCGCCGCGGCAGGCGCCGCCACCGCGCGTCCCCGACGTACCCCGCAGACAGCGGACGTCGAGAGGAGCCGGGGTCCCCTGGCTGCTGCTCGCCCCCTGTCTGCTCATCCTGGCCCTGGTCATGGGCTATCCGCTGGTCCGCCTGGTCACCCTGTCCTTCCAGTCCTTCGGGCAGTCCCAGCTGTGGGGCTTCAAGCCCGCGGAGTGGATCGGCTTCGACAACTTCTCCGGGATCCTCGGCGACGGCGAGTTCTGGGGCGTCGTCGTCCGCACGATCGTCTTCGCGGCCGGCTCGGTCATCTTCACGATGGTCGCCGGCATGGCACTCGCCCTGCTCCAGCAGAAGGTCTCCGGCTGGGTGAAGACCCTCATCAACGTTGTCCTGGTGGCCAGTTGGGGCATGCCGGTCATCGTCGCGACCACCGTCTTCAAGTGGCTCTTCGACTCGGACTACGGCGTCTTCAACGCCCTGCTCAGCAAGTTGCCCGGCATCGACATGATCGGCCACAACTGGTTCGCCAGCGGACCGCAGGGCCTCCTCGTGATCATGCTGCTGGTGGTCTGGGGCGCGGTGCCCTTCGTGGTGATCACCCTCAGCGCCGGACTCACCCAGGTCCCCCAGGAGTTGGAGGAGGCCGCCCGCCTCGACGGCGCCGGCGCGTGGGGCGTCTTCCGGTACGTCACCCTGCCCATCCTCAAGCCGATCATCGTGATGCTCACGACCCTCTCGGTGATCTGGGACATGGGCGTCTTCCCCCAGGTGTTCGTGATGCGCGGCGGCCACCCCGAGGCCGACTTCCAACTGCTCAGCACCTACTCGTACGACAGGGCGTTCGTCGTCAACGACTACGGACAGGGTTCCGCGATAGCCCTCGTCACGGTGGTGCTGCTGCTCGGAGTCGTCGCCGTCTACATGCGTCAGATGCTTCAGATCGGAGAGGTCGAATGAGCGCGCTCACGACCGATGCGCCCAAGACATCGGGTGGTGGCCGCCGGAAGTCGAAGCTGGGCTGGAACCTCGTAGGCCTGCTCGTCTTCGTCGTCGTCGGCTTCCCCCTCTACTGGATGCTCGACACGGCGTTCAAACCGGCGAAGGACGCCATCGACCCGGACCCGAGCCTGCTGCCCACCGGCATCACCCTCGACAACTTCCGCCGGGCGCTGGACATCGCCGACTTCTGGGGACCGGTCGGCCGCAGCCTCATCGTTTCCCTGACGGTGGTCGTGATCGGCGTCGTCGTCGGCCTGCTGGCCGCGCTCGCCATCTCCCGCTTCGCCTTCCGCGGCCGCAAGATCGTGATCGTCGGCATCCTCGCGGTCCAGATGGTCCCGCTGGTCTCGATGATCATCCCGGTCTTCCTGCTCCTGAACGACCTCAACCAGTACGACAAGCTCTCCGGCCTGGTCATCACCTACCTCACCTTCATCCTCCCGTTCACGGTGTGGACCCTGCGCGGCTTCATCGTCAACATCCCGAAGGAACTGGAGGAGGCGGCCATGGTCGACGGCTGCTCCCGCACCGGCGCCTTCATCCGCGTGGTCTTCCCGCTCCTCGCCCCGGGCATGGTCGCCACCTCGGTCTACGGCTTCATCCAGGCCTGGAACGAGTACCTGTACGCCCTCATGCTGCTCAGCCAGGAGCACCAGACGGCGACCGTCTGGCTCGGTAACTTCACCACCAAGCACGGCACCGAGTACGCCCCGATGATGGCCGGCGCCACGATGATGGCCGTGCCGATCGTCGTCCTGTTCCTCATCGTCCAGCGCAAGATGGCCGCGGGGCTGACCGCGGGCGCTGTGAAGGGATAACGCCAACCGATGACGACACTCGCCAGCGGTACCACAGCGTCTGATTCTGTAAAAGACGGCCTGACGCGCGACGCCCTCACCGTCCTGCAACCGGGCTTCCCCGGCACCACGGCACCCGACTGGCTGCTGAGGCGCCTCGGTGAAGGCCTGGCCTCGGTGGGCCTGTTCGGCCGCAACATCGCGTCACCCGATCAACTGTCTTCGCTGACCGCCCAGTTGCGGTCCGAACGGGACGACGTGCTGGTCGCGATCGACGAGGAGGGCGGAGACGTCACCCGCCTGGAGTCCCGCACGGGCTCCTCCTTCCCGGGCAACCACGCGCTGGGCGCGGTGGACGACGTGGACCTGACGAGGGCGGTCGCGCACGAACTGGGCCGCCGCCTCGCGGAATGCGGCGTGAACCTCAACTGGGCCCCGTCCGCGGACGTCAACTCCAACCCCTCCAACCCGGTCATCGGCGTCCGCTCCTTCGGCGCCGACCCGGAGCTGGTCGCCCGGCACACGGCGGCCTACGTCACCGGCCTCCAGTCGGCGGGCGTCGCCGCCTGCACGAAACACTTCCCGGGCCACGGCGACACCGCGGTCGACTCCCACCACGCGCTCCCGCGCATCGACGCGGACCTGTCGGTCCTGGAGCAGCGGGAGTTGCTCCCGTTCCGCGCGGCCATCGCCGCCGGCACCCGCGCGGTGATGAGCGCCCACATCCTGGTCCCGCCCCTGGACCCGGACCACCCGGCCACCCTCTCCCTCCGCATCCTGACCGACCTCCTCCGCGGCCGGCTCGGCTACGACGGCCTCATCGTCACCGACGCCATGGAGATGCAGGCCATCGCCGCCACCTACGGCATCGAACGCGGCAGTGTCCTGGCGATCGCCGCCGGAGCCGACGCGATCTGCGTGGGCGGCGGCCTCGCGGACGACGAGACGGTACGACGCCTGCGGGACGCGCTGGTGGGAGCGGTGCGGTCGGGCGAGCTGCCGGAGGAGCGGCTGGCCGAAGCGGCGGAACGGGTACGGGGGTTGGCCCGGTGGGCGGCTTCCGACGCGGCCGCTGCTTCGGGAGCGGGGGGTGCTTCCGAGGCAGGTGCGGCGCCGGAAGCGGAGGCCGACGCGCAGACGGGGTCCGCGTCAGCGGGAGGCGTGACGCGCGTGGATGTCGGTCTCGTCGCCGCCCGCCGTGCCCTCACGGTCACCGGCGCCGACGACTTCACCCCGCTCACCGAACCGCCCTACGTCGCCCTCCTCACCCCCGTCGCCAACATCGCCGTCGGCGACGAGACCCCCTGGGGCGTGGCCGCGGAACTGGCCCGGCTCCTGCCCGGCACGGAGACGTCCGGCTTCGCCGGGGAGGACGCCGGACATGACGTCCTGAACGCGGCCGGGACGCGGCGCGTCGTCGTCGTGGTCCGCGACGAACACCGGCACCCCTGGATGGCGGCCACCCTCGACACCGTGCTGGCCGCCCGCCCCGACAGCGTCGTGGTCGAGATGGGCGTCCCGCAGGCCCCGCCCCGAGGCGCCCTCCACATCGCGACGCACGGCGCGGCCCGCGTCTGCGGCCACGCGGCGGCGGAGGTCATCGCGGGGGCGTGACCATGAGCCGGGGGAGCGACCCCGACCCGGGGGAACACCTCCGAATACACCGGTGCCGGGCCCTCCACGAGGGGGCCCGGCACCGGCACGTACGGATATGAAACCTCGTCAGATCCCTTGCCAGTCCGGCTTGTTGACGAACGTGTGCCGGAAATAGTCCGCGAGCTTCAGCTTGGACGCGGCACCCTCGTCGACGACGACCGTCGCATGCCGGTGCAACTGCAGCGCCGACGCCGGGCACACCGCGGCCACCGGCCCCTCCACGGTCGCGGCCACCGCGTCCGCCTTGCCCTCGCCGGTCGCGAGCAGCACCAGGTGCCGGGCCTCCAGGATCGTGCCGATGCCCTGGGTGATGACGTGGTGCGGCACCTGGTCGATGTCGCCCTCGAAGAACCGCGCGTTGTCCACCCGCGTCTGCTCGGTCAGCGTCTTGATCCGGGTCCGCGAGGCCAGCGACGAGCACGGTTCGTTGAACCCGATGTGCCCGTCGGTCCCGATCCCCAGCACCTGGAGATCCACCCCGCCGGCCTCACCCAGCGCCCGGTCGTACGCCTCGCACGCCCCCTGCACGTCCTCGGCGGTCCCGTCCGGCCCGATGAACGCGTCGATCCCGACCCCGAGTGGCTCCAGCACCTCGCGCCGCAGGACCGAGCGGTACGACTCCGGGTGCTCGGCGGGCAGCCCCACGTACTCGTCGAGCTGGGCGATCCGCGCCCGCGAGGTGTCCACGGCCCCGGCGCGGACCTTGGCGGCCAGCGCCTCGTAGATGGGCAGCGGCGTCGACCCGGTGGCCACGCCGAGAAGGGCGTCGGGCTTGCGCCGGAGCAGCTGTGCCATGGCCTCGGCGATCAGCTCGCCGCCCGACTTGGCGTCCGGAACGATGACAACTTCCACGCTGGCCTGCCGTTCTGCAGAGGGGACTTCGAGGAGCCCGGAAGAGCTGTGTGGTTTAGACCAATCCGCGCACCAATCTAACAGAGGAGGCTCTTGCCTCCCAGAGTTCGCCGCCTGTCCGAAAACCGGTAACCGCCCGACAGAGGCGCACCTCCCGCAGACGGGGTGAAATGGACACCGCACCACAGCACCGACCAACCTCCGGAGGACTCCGCATGACCGCCACGACCCCGGCCCCCCAGAACGAACTCCCCGGCCGGATCATGGCCCGCGAGATGGCCGAACAGCCCGCCGTCCTGCGCCGCATCCTGGACGAGGGCGCCCCGCGCATCCGCCAGGTCGCCCAGGAGGTGGCCGCCCGCAGGCCCCGCTTCGTGCTGCTCACCGCCCGCGGCACCTCCGACAACGCCGCCCTCTACGCCAAGTACCTCCTGGAGATCCGCCTCGGCCTGCCCTGCGGACTCACCTCGATGTCGACGACCACGGCCTACGGCGCCCGCCCCGATCTGACCGACGTCCTCGTCGTCACCGTCAGTCAGTCCGGCGGCTCCCCGGACCTGGTGGCGTCGACCCGGGCCGCCCGCGAGGCCGGGGCGATCACGGTCGCCGTGACCAACAACCCGGACTCACCGCTGGCCGCCGTCTCCGAGTACCACATCGACATCATGGCCGGCCCGGAGAAGGCCCTCCCCGCGACCAAGACGTACACCGCCTCCCTGCTCGCCCTCTATCTCTTCGTCGAGGGTCTCCGCGGCGGCGACGGCGCGGCGGCCAAGGCGCTGCCCGACCTCGCCGAACAGCTGCTCGCCCGCCAGGACGAGGTCCGCGCCCTCGCCTCCCGCTACCGCTTCGCCGAACGCATGGTGATCACCTCCCGCGGCTACGGCTATCCCACCGCCAAGGAAGCCGCCCTCAAGCTGATGGAGACCAGCTACATCCCCGCCCTCGCCTACTCCGGCGCCGACCTCCTGCACGGCCCCCTCGCCATGGTCGACAACGTCTCCCCGGTCATCGCGGTCGTGACGGCGGGCAAGGGCGGCTCCGCCCTCCAGCCCGTGCTCGACCGGCTGCGCGGCCGGGGCGCCGACCTGGTCGTCATCGGCCCGGCCGGCCAGGTCGACCAGGCCTCGGCCGGCTTCGTCCTGCCCGTCGAGGGCGTCCCCGAGGAACTCCAGCCGATCCTGGAGATCCTCCCGCTCCAGCTCCTCGCCTACGAGGTCACCATCGCCCGCGGCCAGGACCCGGACGCGCCCCGCGCCCTGGCCAAGGTGACGGAGACCCGCTGAACGGACGGACCGGGGGCGCCCGCCGAAATTCCCATGACCATCCGCCCCCGCACATGACCCAACACGGTTAGGCTTCGCACTGGATGCTGGGACGTCCTACGAGTGGCGGACCGAGCGGATCCAAGCGGGAAAGCGCCATCATCAAACATCCTTCAACGCATGGACACGGTTAGTGGTCTAGTCCAGAATGTGTTAAGGCGTAAGCCTCCGTCTTCCCCGCACAGGAAGACGGACCGAGGAACCGAGGCTCTCTGCCCTGACTGCCCCGGCTCCTCATCCATCGGCCGATCGGGACCGCACACCCCGTGGCCGTTGCTGCTCCGGGCTGCGGTGCCGAGAGGGCTGAGGGTCCCTCTCAGGCGCCGCGGCCCGCGGGTGTTTTTTAGGACAGGTACAGACCGGCGGGTACGCTCGCAGACGTGCCCTCCATGAACGAACTCGTACGCCAGCACACCGCACTCGACGACTCCGACCTCGAGTGGCTCCATCTGCTGGTCTCGGAGTGGCAGCTGCTCTCCGACCTCTCCTTCGCCGACCTGGTCCTGTGGGTCCCCACGCGCGACGGCACCCGCTATGTCTCCGTCGCCCAGATGCGGCCGAACACGGGCCCCACCTCGTACCAGGACGACATGGTCGGCCACCTCGTCCCGCGCGGCCGCCGCCCCATGCTGGACGCCGCCCTGGACGAGGGCCGCATCGTCCGCGAGGGCGACCCGGAGTGGCGCGAAGAGGTCCCGGTCCGGGTCGAGTCGATTCCGGTACGACGGGACGGGCGCGTCCTGGGTGTCATCGCGCGCAACACCAACCTGCTCACCGTGCGCACCCCGAGCCGCCTCGAACTGACGTATCTGCAGAGCGCGTCGGACCTCGCGCAGATGATCGCGGCCGGTTCCTTCCCGTTCCCGAACCAGCAGGTCGACATGGACGCCTCGCCGCGCGTCGGCGACGGACTGATCCGGCTCGACGGCGACGGCATCGTGCAGTACGCCTCGCCCAACGCCCTGTCCGCGTACCACCGCATGGGCCTCGCCACCGACCTCGTCGGCCAGCCGCTGGGCGTGACCACCGCCGAACTCGCCCCGACCCGGGGCCCGGTGGACGAGGCGCTCGCCAAGCTGGCCAGCGGCTGGGCGCCGCGCGAGTTCGAGATCGAGGCGCGCGACGGGGTCATCCAGTTCCGGGCGATCCCGCTCAAACCCAAGGGCACCCGCATCGGTTCACTGGTACTGCTCCGGGACGTCACCGAACTGCGGCGCCGCGAGCGGGAGTTGATCACCAAGGACGCGACCATCCGGGAGATCCACCACCGGGTGAAGAACAACCTCCAGACGGTCGCCGCCCTGCTCCGCCTCCAGGCCCGCCGGATCGACTCCGAGAGCGGCCGGGAGGCCCTGGAGGAGGCCGTACGACGGGTCGGTTCGATCGCGATCGTGCACGAGACGCTGTCCCAGAACCTGGACGAGCGCGTGGAGTTCGACGAGATCGCCGACCGGGTGCTCGCGATGGTCGCCGAGATCTCCCCGGGCAAGGTCACCGGCCGGCGCAGCGGTCGCTTCGGAATACTGGACGCCGAGGTCGCGACCCCGCTCTCCATGGTCCTCACCGAGATCCTGCAGAACGCCCTGGAACACGGCTTCCGTGAGGGCGAGACCGGGACGGTCGAGGTCTCGGCGGTCCGCGGCGGCACCGCGAAGGAGGCCCGCCTCCTCGTCACCGTGCAGGACGACGGCGTAGGCCTCCCCGAAGGATTCGACCCGCACCGCTCCGGCAACCTGGGCCTGCAGATCGTACGGACGCTGGTGGAGGGCGAGTTGGGCGGCACGTTCGACATGGTGGCGGCGCCGGAGCGGGGGACCCGGGTGATCCTGGACGTGCCGGTGGAGGCGCACAAGTGACGTACGTGCACACGACCTCCACACGCACGTGCGTCAACGGCCGTACGCGCACCCGTACTTGAACGGCCGTACGCACGCGGACCTGAACAGCAAAGAGCCCCGGACCATGTGATGGTCCGGGGCCAGTCGCTCGTTGCTATGCGCATCGGGGGTACTGCGCGCTGCGGCTCGGGGGCGGGAGATGCGTACTCGCTGTACGCGCCGCCAAGCTCAGGCTGTTAGCAGGGTGGGCGTCAGGCGGAGGCCTGACGGGCACGGTTGCGAGCGGCACGGCGCTTCATGGCGCGGCGCTCGTCCTCGCTGAGACCACCCCAGACGCCGGAGTCCTGGCCGGACTCGAGCGCCCACTGCAGACACTGGTCCATAACGGGACAGCGACGGCAGACGGCCTTGGCTTCCTCGATCTGCAGCAGCGCAGGACCGGTGTTGCCGATGGGGAAGAAGAGCTCGGGGTCTTCCTCGCGGCAAACGGCGTTGTGACGCCAGTCCATGGCTGCTACCTCTCCTTGGTATTACGTGCGGGTTGCTTGTGAATGTGAACGCTTTCACGAATCCCTCAACAAGTGAAGGGCCGAACGCCAGGTTCGCTGGCGGGGTCCTGTGGATTGAAGAGGGGTTCCGGTGATCCGTGGAGGCCGGTGTTGCGGGCCGTCTCGATCGCCACGTAGAGACTCGCAAACCTCAGCGGCGGATACAACCCCTTCCGGAAAGTTTTTTTTGATTCCTCGGTGTCGACTAGGTCACAGCCGTACTTCCATGGGGTGGACCCTGGTCTAAACGTTCGAGTGAAAGGACTTCAGCCCTTTCTGCTCACACAATCACACGCAGTGCACGGCGTACGCCTGTGAACGTCACGCTCGTACGCAGTCCGAGGTGGTCGCCGTCCATCTGGAGGGGCAGGGGGACCTTCGAATGCAAGGTGAACTCACTCAGGTCGTGCAGAGCCGCAGCGTGCTTGCCATGAGGCCCGCGCTCGGGGGACGAAGTGAGCAACTGGGTGCCATACCGGGCAACCGCGGCGCTGGACAGCCGACTGAGACCGAGTACGTCGAGGCCTTTATCGAACGACGCCTTAGGTGACGTGTACATCGGGCGATTGCCCAGGTAAGTCCACGGGGACGTGTTCGAGACTATGGCCACCACGAGATCGGTGACCGGGTCCGCGCCGGGCCGCTCCAGCGTGATCGTCCCGTGCCGGCGGTGCTGCTCGCCGAGGAACTGCCGGACCACCTGACGCACGTACAGCGCATGCGTGGACTTCTTGCCCTGCTCACGCTGCTGTTCGACCCGCCCGACCACCCCGGCGTCGAACCCGAGCCCGGCGTTGAAGGTGAACCAGCGCGAGGGCACGGCCTCGTCCTCGGTGCCGGGTGTCCCGGAGGTCAGCCCGAGGCCGACCGTGCGCTCGCTGCCGTCGCGCAGGGCGTCCAGGATGGCGCCGGTCGCTTCCACGGCGTCGTTGGGCAGTCCCAGGGCGCGGGCGAAGACGTTGGTGGAGCCGCCGGGGACCACGGCGAGGCCGGGCAGACGCTCCGGATCGGGGCCGGTGTGCAGCAGGCCGTTGACGACTTCGTTGACCGTGCCGTCGCCGCCGAGGGCCACGACCAGGTCGACGTTCCCGCTCTCCGCGGCCTGCCGGCCGAGGTCGCGCGCGTGGCCCCGGTACTCGGTGGTGACCGCTTCCAGCTTCATCTCGCTCGCGAGCGCGTGAAGCAGGACGTCGCGCGTACGTGCGCTTGTGGTGGTTGCCGCCGGATTGACCACGAGAAGTGCACGCATGAGTTGCAGCGTACCTACTGGGGGGTACTCGGCCCATACCGAGGTAGGCGTTGGGTAAGAGGAGACGGCGTGAGCCTGAACACCTGGGGCCGGATCCCGAGGGCTACCCTTCTGGGGTGAGTGCTGAGCAGACCCCCGCCCCGGAGACCGACGGCCCCGACCGACCCCGTCCGCGCCGCCTGACCTACGCGGCGGTCCTCGTCGCCGTCGAGGGTCTCACGCTCGCCGTCGCCGGTGTGTGGATGCTCGTCCTGGGTCTCACCGGCGAACCGGACGACCGGCAGCAGGCCGTGACCGGGGGCGTGACCCTGGTGGTGCTCGCGCTGCTGCCGCTGCTGGCCGCGCGCGGACTGCTCGGGCAGCGCGGCTGGAGCCGGGGTCCGGCCGTCATCACCCAGGTCATGGCGCTGCCCGTGGCCTACAACCTGCTCCAGGCCGACAGTGTGGCCATCCCGGCCGGTATCGCGCTCGCGCTGGTCGCGGTCGGCGCGCTGGTGCTGCTGGTGAACCCGGCGACGACACAGGCCCTCGGAATCCGAGGGCCTGGACGTGGAACCGAAGAGCCGAAGAGCTGACCTTTTCGCCTGTCCTACTCCTCGACGAGGAGCTTCTCGCGCAGCTGGGCCAGTGTCCGGGCCAGCAGCCGGGAGACGTGCATCTGGGAGATGCCGACCTCCTGCGCGATCTGCGACTGCGTCATGTTGCCGAAGAACCGGAGCAGCAGAATTCGCTTCTCCCGGGGCGGCAGGTCCTCCAGCAGCGGCTTGAGCGACTCGCGGTACTCGACGCCCTCCAGTGCCTCGTCGTACGCGCCCAGCGTGTCCGCGACCGCCGGGGACTCGTCGTCCGTGTCGGGGACGTCCAGGGACAGCGTGGAGTAGGCGTTGGCCGACTCCAGGCCCTCCAGGACCTCCTCCTCCGAGATGCCCAGCTTCTCGGCCAGTTCGTGGACCGTGGGGGAGCGGCCGTGCCGCTGCGAGAGCTCCGCCGTCGCCGTGGTCAGCGACAGACGCAGCTCCTGGAGCCTGCGCGGGACGCGCACCGCCCAGCCCTTGTCACGGAAGTGCCGCTTGATCTCGCCGACGACCGTCGGGGTCGCGTACGTCGAGAACTCGACGCCGCGCTCCGGGTCGAAGCGGTCGACCGACTTGATCAGGCCGATGGTGGCGACCTGGGTCAGGTCGTCCAGCGGCTCCCCGCGGTTGCGGAAGCGGCGCGCGAGGTGCTCGACGAGCGGCAGGTGCATACGGACCAGCCGGTTGCGCAGCTCCGCGTACTCGACGCTGCCGTCCGGAAGTGTGCGCAGCTCGATGAAGAGTGCGCGCGCTCCGCTGCGGTCCTGGGGGTCGTGCCGTGTGACCTGCACGCTCTGCGTGCCCGCCACGTCGTCCCGCTCGTGCTCGCTCATCGTCTCGCCCGTCGCCCCTTCCCGAGCTTTCGCCTCCTCCCCCACGCTCGACTGAGTCGGAGCGGGGGAACCCCCGGCAACGGGGGAGACCCCACCAATACGCACGGCACCGTCCTGCTCACGTTGACCGTCGTCCATCACACCGGCCTCCGAGGGTTCTTCCTCCGGGTGCGGCCGGGCCTGTTCGGGGATTCCGCCGCGTGGCACGAGGGCGCTGTCGTCCGCCGTGCGGCGGGATCCGCCTGGGCCGCCCTCGGCGGGCGGCTCCCGTGTGCCGCGCTCTTCGTCCCGCACCGGCCCGTCCCCGTTCCTCACGCCGGCCCGGGTCCCGCGCCGCGCTGTTTGTAGAGGCTGATCGAAACGGTCTTGTCCTCGTCGACTGCCGATGAGACCTTGCCCGCGAGGGCCGAGAGCACGGTCCAGGCGAAGGTGTCGCGCGCCGGGGCGTGACCGTCCGTCGTCGGGGCGGAGACGGTGACTTCGAGCGAGTCGTCCACGAGGCGGAAGACACAGCTGAGCACCGAGCCCGGCACGGCCTGCTGGAGCAGGATCGCGCAGGCCTCGTCCACCGCGATGCGAAGGTCCTCGATCTCGTCGAGGGTGAAGTCCAAACGGGCCGCGAGGCCGGCCGTGGCCGTACGCAGCACCGACAGGTAGGCACCCGCAGCCGGCAGCCGGACTTCCACGAAGTCCTGGGTCGCGGGCTCGCCTGCGATCTGGGACACCCTCACCTCCAAGGTGGTACAAGCTCTTTCGGGGGCCCAGGGGTCGCCCCCCGGGGTAACGCGATACTTGGTTCAGCGGTGACGCTACCGCGCTCCGAACTTTTCTGTCCCCGGGACCCCAACCCCATGCTGTCACTCATAGTAAACCTACGGATACGCTCCGTGGCTAGGGGTCCTGCGGGCCCAATTGGGAAGAGCGCGCGCCGGGTTGACGTACCCAGACGTCAGACGGTCGAACCGTCGAAACCGGCGGCCGGATTACGACGTCACAGGAGTACGTGGTCGACGAAGCACCAGCGCCAGCTCTCCCCGGCCTCGAAGGTCCGCATCACCGGATGCCCGGAGTCCTTGTGATGTGCTGTCGCGTGACGGGCGGGCGAGGAGTCGCAGCAGGCGACATGGCCGCAGAAGAGGCACAGTCTCAGCTGCACCGGGTGGGTGCCGGCCGCCAGACACTCCAGACAGGTCTCGCTCTGGGGCCCCGGTTCCGGGAGCGGCAGCGCGTCGGCGTGCGTGCACTGTTTCATGATTGCCAGATTACGACGGCTGTGCGGTTGGCCGCGCGGAAAAACGAGGGCGGGCGAGGACGATGGACGTGATGCCACTGCTGTTGCTGGTGGCGGGGAGCGCCGTGGTGGCCGCCGCGGCCCGGCGCACCCCGGTGCCGGCGCCGCTGCTGCTGGTCGCGGTCGGGCTGGTCGTCTCGTACGTCCCGGGGGTGCCCGACTACACCCTCGACCCGGAGGTCGTGCTGCCGCTGCTGCTGCCCCCGCTGCTGTACACGTCGGCCACCGACAGCTCGTACCTCGACCTGCGGGCCCAAGTGCGGCCCGTGGCACTGCTGTCGGTCGGCTACGTGCTCTTCGCCACGTTCGTCGTCGGCTGGGCCGCGTACGTGATCGTGCCGGGGCTGCCGCTGACCGCGGCGCTGGTGCTGGGCGCGGTGGTGGCGCCGCCGGACGCGGTCGCCGCGACGGCGGTGGCCCGCAGGGTCGGACTGCCCTCGCGGATCACGACGATCCTCCAGGGCGAGTCCCTGCTGAACGACGCCACCGCGATCACCGCCTACAAGGTGGCCCTCGCGGCCGCGATCGGCGAGGGCGCCACCTGGGCCGGCGGCATCTGGGAGTTCCTGCTCGCGGCCGTCGGCGGTGTCGGGGTCGGGCTCCTCATGATGGTGCCGATCCACTGGCTGCGCACGCACCTCAAGGAGGCGCTGCTGCAGAACACGCTCTCCCTGCTGATCCCGTTCGTCGCCTACGGGGTCGCCGAGCAGGTGCACGCCTCCGGGGTGCTCGCCGTCGTGGTCGTGGCGCTCTATCTGGGCCACCGCGCGTGGGAGGTCGATTTCGCGACCCGCCTCCAGGAGGAGGCGGTGTGGAAGATGGTCGCCTTCGTCCTGGAGTCGGCGGTGTTCGCCCTGATCGGGCTGCAACTGCCGGTGGTTCTCAAGGGCCTTGGGGAGTACCGCGGCCTCGACGCCGCCTGGTACGCGATCGCCGTCTTCCTGGTCGTCGTCGCGACCCGGTTCGTGTGGGTGTACCCGGCGGCCTTCATTCCCCGCCTGTTGTCCGCGCGGATCAGGGAGCGCGAGGACAGTCCCACCTGGAAGGGGGCGATGACCACCGCGTGGGCCGGCATGAGAGGCGTGGTCTCGCTGGCCATCGCCTTCTCGATCCCGCTCACGGTGCACGGCGGCGACGCCTTCCCGCAGCGCAACCTCATCCTGTTCCTGACCTTCACGACGGTCATCGGGACCCTGGTGGTGCAGGGCTTGAGCCTGCCGCCGATCATCCGGCTGCTGAAATTCCCCGGGCGCGACCAGCAGGCCGAGACGCTCGCCGAGGCCAACGCCCAGGCGCAGGCCTCCCGGGTCGCCGAAAAGCGCCTGGAGGCCCTTCTGGAGGACGAACGCAACACTCTGCCGCCTCCGCTCGCCGACCGCCTCCGCGAGGTCCTGGAGCGCCGCCGCAACGCCGTCTGGGAGCGCCTCGGCGCCACCAACCCCGTCACCGGCGAGACCGTCGACGACACCTACCGCCGCCTGTCCCGCGAGATGATCAGCGCCGAGCGCGCGATGTTCGTCCGCCTGCGCGACGGCCGCTACATCGACGACGAGATGCTCCGCACCCTCCTCCGCCGCCTCGACCTGGAGGAGGCGGCGGCTTACCGGGAGGCGGCCTAGCGGTTTCTACGGCGTCTGGAGGCGGCCCAGCGGTCTCTACGGCACCTGAAGTGGGCTTATGGGAACGGGCGCCCGGTGACCACCGCGGCGACCGTGCTCCCGCGCGGGAAGGCGCCTTCGTCGGCGAGGGCGACAAGTCCGTACAGCAACTTGGCGACATAGAGACGCTCGACGGGCAGTCCGTGCCGGTGCTCGAAGTCCTCGGCGAAGGCGTCGAGTTCGGCCGGCACGCGCGCGTAGCCCCCGAAATGGAAGCGGTCGTCGAGCGACCAGTCGCCCCGCCGGCCACCGAAAGCGCGCTCCTGCAGATCCTCTATGTCGGCGCTCAGGAAGCCGCCTTTGAGGACCGGTATCCCCAAGGCGCGCTGGTCGGGGGCGAGTCCGGCGGTCAGCCCGGCCAGCGTGCCGCCGGTCCCGCAGGCCAGGGCGACGACATCGACGTCGGCACGCGCGCGCAGTTCCTCACCCAGCGCCCGGCAGCCGCGCACGGCAAGGGAGTTGCTGCCACCCTCGGGGACGACGTACGCGTCCTCCGCGCCCGCCGCGCGCAGGATCGCGGCCAGCGTCTCCGGCTCGGTCTTGCGCCGATATGTCGACCTGTCGACGAAGTGGAGGCGCATCCCGTCGGCCGCGCACCGGGCCAGGGACGGGTTGAGCGGGCGGTCGGACAGCTCCTGGCCGCGGACCACGCCGACCGTGGGCAGACCCAGGAGGCGGCCCGCGGCGGCGGTGGCGCGCAGGTGGTTGGAGTAGGCGCCGCCGAACGTGACGACCGTACGTCCGGCCGCGGCCGTGAGATTGGGCGCGAGCTTGCGCCACTTGTTGCCGATCAGGTCCGGGTGGATCAGGTCGTCCCGCTTGAGCAGCAGCCGGATGCCGTGCCGGCCGAAGCGCCCGTCCGCGATCTCCTCCACCGGCGACGGGAGCCGGGGCCGTAGGGCGGCGAGGTCGGGGCTGGTCACGGCACCATTGTCACCCGGGTCTGCCCTGTCGTCCGGGGGTCACTTCAGCCGGTCGTGGACCCGGTCGCGCAGCCAGTTCATCGTGAACCCGCGCGGGTCCACCTTTCCGGGCTGCCACTCCAGGTGCCCGATCACCGACCGCTGCGACCAGCCGTGATGGCGGCAGATCGCCGCGCAGACCTTCTCGATCGTCTCCAACTGGGCCTTAGGCCAGGGATCCTCGCCGTCGCCGAGGTTCTCGCACTCGAAGCCGTAGAAGTGCCGGTTGCCGTCGGTGTTGGCCTCGTTGTCGTGCGGCAGCGCCTTCTCGGCGATCACCGCGCGCAGGACGTCGTCGTCGCCGAGCCCCGCGTGGTTGGCGCGGCCGTAGCCGACCAGGTGGAGGGTGCCGTCCTTGGTGATGACGCCGTGGCAGAGCGGGCCGGGGAGGTCCGGGCGGCCCTCGCGGCACAACTCCACCGTGCGCGCGCTGCCCTTGGTGACCGTGTGGTGGATCATCACGCCGTGGACGGGCCCCCACGGGCCCTTGTGGTTGCGGTTGTGGTGCTCCCAGTCGCCGACCTCGACGACCGTGACGCCCTCCGCCCGCAGACCGGCCAGAAAACCGCCCGCGGACATGGGTGAGGCCATGAACGCCTCCTTCGTGCTGTGCGACGGCCGCCGTGCAGGACCGTCTGTTATCGCTGCTTGTACCGAAAAAACGCGGTACGGACGAGTTGTTCGTACGGCGTGCGAGCCGATCCGGACATCAGCCGCCACTCGAACAACATTCGACGTAAACAGCCCCAGTGCCCAGCAGTTGAAGATCCAGTCCCGCTCTTTTGGGTAATACCATCAGCACGCTCCGTGAGGAAGGCTGGTGCGCGAGAACGATGCCGGGCGCACAGGTGCCGGGCATGAATGGGGAGGGCATTTCTCTATGTCGGTAGGCGAAGAGGTCCGCGCGGAGCAGAACAAGCCGCAGCAGAGTCTTGGTACGGCGGCTGCGCGGAACCTGGCCACGACCACGAAGTCCGCGCCGCAGATGCAGGAGATCAGCTCGCGCTGGCTGCTGCGCACACTGCCGTGGGTGAACGTGCAGGGTGGCACATACCGGGTGAACCGACGGCTGAGTTACTCCGTGGGCGACGGCCGGGTGACATTCGTGAAGACCGGCGACCGCGTCGAGGTCATCCCCGCGGAGCTCGGCGAACTGCCCGCGCTGCGGGACTACGAGGACGAGGAGGTGCTCTCGGAGCTGGCCACCCGCTGCCGGCAGCGTGAGTACGCCCCGGGGGAGTCGATCGCGTCGTTCGGCGGCCAGACCGACGAGGTGTACCTGCTGGCGCACGGCAGGGTGGAGAAGATCGGCACGGGCCCCTACGGCGACGACACGGTCCTTGGAGTACTCGCCGACGGCGCCTACTTCGGCGACCAGGCACTGCTCGACCCGGACGCCATCTGGGAGTACACGGCCCGCGCGGACACCGCCTGCACGGTGCTGATCCTGGCCCGCGGAGACGTCGAACAGGTCGCGGAGCGCTCCGAGACCCTGCGCGAACACCTCGCGCAGCTGCGCGCGATCCCCGAGCAGCGCACCAACAAGTACGGCGAGAAGTCCATCGACCTCGCCTCGGGCCACTCCGGCGAGCCGGACATCCCGCACACGTTCGTCGACTACGACGCCCGGCCGCGCGAGTACGAACTGAGCGTCGCCCAGACCGTCCTGCGCATCCACTCGCGCGTGGCCGACCTCTACAACCAGCCGATGAACCAGACCGAGCAGCAACTCAGGCTCACCGTCGAGGCGTTGAAGGAGCGCCAGGAGCACGAGCTGATCAACAACCGCGAGTTCGGCCTGCTCAACAACTGCGAGTACGACCAGCGGCTCCAGCCCCACGACGGTGTGCCCGGCCCGGACGACCTGGACGAGCTGCTCAGCAGGCGGCGCGGCACCAAGATGCTCCTCGCGCACCCGCGCGCGATCTCCGCGTTCGGCCGCGAGCTCAACAAGCGCGGACTGGTCCCGGAGTCCCTCGACGTCGGCGGCAACCGCATCCCGACCTGGCGCGGCGTGCCGATCTACCCGTGCAACAAGATCCCGGTCAGTGATCGGCGGACCACCTCGATCATCGCCCTGCGTACCGGCGAGGCCGACCAGGGCGTCATCGGCCTCCAGCAGGCCGGCATCCCGGACGAGATCGAGCCGAGCCTCTCGGTGCGCTTCATGGGCATCAACGAACAGGCGGTCATCAACTACCTCGTGACGGCCTACTACTCTGCGGCGGTCCTCGTGCCCGACGCCCTCGGCGTCCTGGAGAACGTCGAGATCGGCCGCTGGAGGTGACGTTTCAGCAGCTGGACGCGGTGTCCCCGCCCGGAAGGGCGGGTACACCCCGGTCGAATGCGGCCGGCCGCAGCGGCAGCGTCACCGTCCGCGGACTCTCCGAGGGGGACCCCATGGCCGAGTTCGGGACGGAGACGAAACAGCTCGCCGGCGGGACATCGACGCCTGACGGGACGCCGCCGCCCGACGGGCACGAGGCAGCGGTGATCCTGGAGGGGGCCCGGGCGTCCGTCGACCCCGAGCTGCGCTCGGCGATCGACTCGCTGCCCGGCTCGATGCGCCGCATCGCGCTCTACCACTTCGGGTGGGAGCACGCGGACGGCACACCGACGGCGGGCAACGCCGGCAAGGTGATCCGCCCCGCCCTCGTCCTGGCCGCCGCCACCGCGCTCGGCGGCGAGCGGGCGCGGGCGAGCGCGCTGCGGGCCGCCGCGGCGGTGGAGCTGGTCCACAACTTCACGTTGCTGCACGACGACGTGATGGACCGGGACACCACCCGCCGACACCGGCCCACCGCGTGGACCGTGTTCGGCGACGCCGACGCGATCCTCGCCGGGGACGCACTCCAGGCGCTGGCCCTCCGGCTGCTCGCCGAGGACCCGCACCCGGCGTCCTCGGCAGCCGCCGCCCGGCTCGCGGACTGCGTCATCGAACTGTGCGAGGGCCAGCACGCGGACACCGCCATGGAGAAGCGCGCTCCCGGCGAGGTCACCCTCGACGAGGTGCTCGCCATGGCCGAGGCCAAGACCGGCGCGCTGCTCGGCTGCGCCTGCGCGGTGGGCGCGCTGTACGCGGGAGCGTCCGCCGAGGACGTCGAGGCGCTGGACGCGTTCGGCCGCCAGGCCGGGCTCGCCTTCCAGCTGATCGACGACGTCATCGGAATATGGGGCGACCCCAGCCGCACCGGCAAACCGGCCGGCGCCGACCTCGCCGTCCGCAAGAAGTCCCTGCCCGTGGTCGCCGCCCTCACCTCGGGCACACCGGCGGCCGCCGAACTCGCGGAGCTGTACGGACTGCCGTACGAGGAAGGGGAGTTGGAGCGCACCGTGCTCGCCGTCGAGCGGGCGGGCGGCCGGGACTGGGCGCAGGCCCAGGCGGCCGACCGGATGGCCAGAGCCGTGCAGGAGCTGGCCCGGGCGATTCCGGACCCGCAGGACGCGGGCGGTCTGCTCGCGCTGGCCGAGTTCGTGACCCGGCGCAGCAGTTGATGACTCCGGAGCCTTCCAAAACCGTGCGGTCCTGACCCCGCACGGCCACCGAGGGCCCCGGACCGTCGGGTCCCGCGCATCCCCACGGTGCGCGGGGCCCGCGCACGCCTTTTTTGGAGGCTCGGTTCGCCTCCGGGGCGCGCCTGTGTCGAGAGCCCGATCGTGCTCGGCCCTGCGGGCCTC
>NZ_JBHXME010000015.1:6407-97031 GCF_042721125.1 Streptomyces sp. NPDC058469 | reverse complement strand
GGGGACCCTCGACGACCGAACCGGCGGGACATAGCGCTCGCCCTCGCCCTTGATGAACTTCTCGACGTTCGCGTAGGCCTCGTCGTCGAAGTACTGGACCGGCGGGGACTTCATGAAGTAGCTCGACGCGGAGAGGACCGGGCCGCCGATGCCGCGGTCCTTGGCGATCTTCGCGGCGCGCAGGGCGTCGATGATGACACCCGCGGAGTTCGGGGAGTCCCAGACCTCCAGCTTGTACTCCAGGTTCAGCGGGACGTCGCCGAAGGCACGGCCTTCGAGGCGGACGTAGGCCCACTTGCGGTCGTCGAGCCACTGGACGTAGTCCGACGGGCCGATGTGGACGTTCCTCTCGCCCAGGTCGCGGTCCGGGATCTGCGAGGTGACGGCCTGCGTCTTCGAGATCTTCTTGGACTCGAGGCGGTCGCGCTCCAGCATGTTCTTGAAGTCCATGTTGCCGCCGACGTTGAGCTGCATCGTGCGCTCGAGGCGGACACCGCGGTCCTCGAACAGCTTCGCCATCACACGGTGCGTGATGGTGGCGCCGACCTGCGACTTGATGTCGTCGCCGACGATCGGGACACCGGCCTCGGTGAACTTGTCCGCCCACTCCTTGGTGCCGGCGATGAAGACCGGGAGGGCGTTGACGAAGGCGACCTTGGCGTCGATGGCGCACTGGGCGTAGAACTTCGCCGCGTCCTCGGAACCGACGGGCAGGTAGCAGATCAGGACGTCGACCTGCTTGTCCTTGAGGATCTGGACCACGTCGACCGGGGTCTCGTCGGACTCCTCGATCGTCATGCGGTAGTACTTGCCCAGGCCGTCGAGGGTGTGACCGCGCTGGACCGGGACGCCCTTGTTCGGGACGTCGCAGATCTTGATGGTGTTGTTCTCACTGGCACCGATCGCGTCGGAGAGGTCGAGGCCGACCTTCTTCGCGTCGACGTCGAAGGCGGCGACGAACTCGACGTCACCGACGTGGTACTCGCCGAACTGGACGTGCATCAGACCGGGCACCTTGGCCGCCGGATCGGCGTCCTTGTAGTACTCGACGCCCTGTACCAGCGAGGCGGCGCAGTTGCCCACGCCGACGATGGCTACGCGAACCGAACCCATTCCGGTTGCTCCCTGTGTGTGCGAGGTGAGGCCCTGACTGGACCTCATGTGGTGGTTTCGTCGGACGGATCCGGCCCGGGGGTGGCGCCCCCGAGCCGGGGCAGGCCGCCCGACTCCCCAGATGTGCTGTCCTGCTGAGCGGAGCCTCCGGAGGCGGGACCCTTCAGGTCCCGTCCGGCTCGCTCGCTCTCGATGAGCTCGTTCAGCCAGCGCACTTCGCGCTCCACGGACTCCATTCCGTGGCGCTGCAGCTCAAGCGTGTAGTCGTCGAGGCGCTCCCGGGTCCGCGCCAGGGAGGTGCGCATCTTGTCGAGACGCTCCTCCAGCCGGCTGCGGCGACCCTCCAGTACGCGCATGCGTACGTCGCGTGACGTCTGCCCGAAGAAGGCGAAACGAGCGGCGAAATGTTCGTCCTCGTACGCGTCGGGCCCCGTCTGCGAGAGCAGTTCCTCGAAGTGATCCTTACCTTCCGCCGTCAACCGGTAGACGATCTTGGCGCGACGCCCCGCGAGGGTTGCGGTAAGGGCGTCCTCGGGGGTGTTCCCCGTCTCCTCGATCAACCAGCCGTTGGCGACCAGCGTCTTGAGGCAGGGGTAGAGCGTCCCGTAGCTGAACGCACGGAACACTCCCAGTGACGTGTTGAGTCGTTTGCGCAGCTCATAGCCGTGCATCGGGGATTCGCGGAGCAGGCCGAGGATGGCGAACTCGAGGATGCCGGAGCGCCTGCTCATCGTCGCCTCCTTCCTGTCCGTGGTCCCACCGGGACGGTCTTTATGCCGAGCTGATGTATCGACTCGATACATCCAGACGATAGAACGGCCTTCCGGATGCGACAAGTGGGGAGATGGTGAGCGACGTCACATCACTGATTCGTTGGAACCAAGTTGCCTGATTTGGGGTGAACTTCGGGGCTAAGCAGGTTTTGACGGTGCGTAGTCTGTGCGGCATGCACACCACCGGGAACCAAGTGACGCGTGGGGGCGTCGTCGTCCCCGGTGCGGTACGGGTGAATGCAGAACCGACCACATCCGTACTTCGGGGGGACCGGAAACCAGCCGCCGTTTCCAGGCGCGCACGGATGCGCCTGCCCGAGGAGTAATCGTTCGATGAGCGAGCACCGTCGCAAACCGCCGCAGCCGCAGGGAGGCGGACGTGCCGCGGCCCGACGCGGCCAGTCCGGACCGACCTCCGGCCGCCGCGCGGCACCGCGAGGCGCCACCACCGGGTCTCCCTCCGACTCCTATGGGTCGAACCCCGCCGAGGGGGGTGAGGAGCGCCAGTACGGCAGCCGCGCCGAAGCACGTCGGGCTGCCCAGAGAGGCGGCGGCCGTCGCAGAGAACCCGCCGGCCAAGGTCCCGGCGGCCCGAACGGGCCCGGCCGGGGCAGAGGCCGCGCTCCCGCGCCCGGCAAGAGGCGGTTCATCGACTATCCGCGCTTCGACAAGTACGGATGGCGCCGCTGGATGCCCTCCTGGCGGCTTGTCTCCGGCCTCTGCGTGTTCTTCTTCGGCAGCCTGGTGGCCGCGGTCGGCGTCGGCTACGCGATGGTCGGCATCCCCAGCGAGAACGACGCGGCCAAGTCGCAGAACAACGTCTACTACTGGTCCAACGGCGACCAGATGGTCGCCACGGGCACCGGGGCGAACCGTCAGAACATCACCATCGCCCAGATCCCGCAGGCCATGCAGTGGTCGGTGATCTCGGCCGAGAACAAGAGCTTCTACACGGACTCGGGCGTCGACCCCATGGGCATCGCCCGGGCCCTGGCCAACATGGCCCGGGGCGGTGCGACGCAGGGCGGTTCGACGATCACCCAGCAGTTCGTCAAGAACACCTACCTGAACCAGGAACAGACGGTCACCCGTAAGTTCAAGGAGATGTTCATCTCCATAAAGGTGGGCACGCAGCTCAGCAAGGCGCAGGTCCTGCAGGGCTACCTGAACACCTCGTACTACGGCCGCGGCGCCTACGGCATACAGGCCGCCGCGCAGACCTACTACGGTGTGGACGCGGTCAAACTGACACCCAGTCAGTGTGCCTTCCTGGCCGCCTTGTTGAAGGGGCCGACGTACTACGACCCCATCGGCGCCACGAACATCGATCCCGCGGCGGATTCCAAGTCCAACACCGCCCGCTCCAAGGCTCGTTGGGGCTGGATCCTCGAGCAGATGCACAACGACAAGCACATCACGGACGCCGAGTACCAGACGGCCATCAAGAAGTACCCCATGCCCCAGGGGCTCAAGGCGACCAAGGGCATGACCGGCCAGATCAGCTACCTGGTGGACACGGCCAAGAAGTACGTCCTGAGCCACTCGAACATCTCGCAGACCGAGTTCGACCAGGGCGGCTACCAGATCTACACGACCTTCCAGAAGGACAAGGTCAACGAGCTGAGCGCGGCCGTGAAGAAGGTTCAGAAGGATCGCATCGACCCGAAGAAGCGCAGTCTGGACAAGTACGTCCAGTTCGGCGCGGCGTCGGTGGTGCCCAACGACGGAGCGATCGTCGCCCTCTATGGCGGCGACGGCTACGAGAACGGCCACTTCACCAACAACGCCGACACCTCGGGTGTCCCCGTGGGTTCGACCTGGAAGCCGTTCGTGCTCGCCGCGGCCATGGAGTACGGCACTTACAAGACTGACGGCGTCGGTATCTCGCCGCTGAGCAAGTACAACGGCGACGACCATCTGAAGGTCAGAAACCAGGACGGCACGAACGTCCTGAACAAGGACAACTCGATCTTCTACCAGAACAACGAGAGCAACTACCCCTGGGGCTACATCACGCTGCGCAAGGCGATGGAGCAGTCCATCAACACGCCGTACGTGCAGCTCGGTATGGACGTCGGGATGACGAAGGTGAAGGCCGTCGCCCAGTCGGCGGGCATTCTGAACGCCACCATGGCGAAGGATCTCAACGCCTCGTTCGCCATCGGTACGTCGACCCCCAGCGCGATCCGTATGGCCGACGCCTACGCGACGTTCGCCGCCTCGGGAAAGCAGGCGGACCCGTACTCGGTGACCTCCGTCAAGCAGGACGGACAGCCGGTGCCCGGCTTCACCAAGCCAGCCGTGAAGCAGGCGATGCCGGAGAACGTGGCGAACAACGTGACGGACACGCTGGAGAACGTCATCCAGAACGGTACGGCGAAGAGCGCGAAGGTTCTCGGTCGTGCGGCGGCCGGGAAGACCGGTACCACCGACAGCAACAAGTCGGCCTGGTTCGTCGGTTACACCCAGCAGCTCTCGACGTCGATCGCGATGTTCAGGGAGAACCCCAAGGACGCCGAACTGCTCTCCATGAACGGCACAGCAGGGGTGGCGTCCATCCATGGTGGTGACATTCCGACGTCGATCTGGACCGAGTACATGGAGTCCGCGCTGAAGGGGAAGTCCGACCCCGGCTTCCCGGACGCCACCAAGATCGACAAGGTGTCGAACGAGGACGGCGCTCCGACTCCCACTCCGACGCCCGTGGTGACGCCGAGTGAGACGCCCAGCGAGACGCCGAGTGAGACGCCCAGCGAGACGCCGAGCACGACACCTTCGGCCACCGAGTCCTGCCAGTTCAGCTGGCAGTGCAGCAACGGCGGTGGCACCGACGGAGGTGCGACGTCCACGCCGACGGACACGGCCACTGCTACGGAATCCAGTGGCACCAGTAGAGGCAGCGCCAACGGGGGCATCTTCGGAGGCGCAACCGGTTAGCCGCCATATCGCCTATGAAGGGTGTTTCACGTGAAACACCCTTCACTGGATGTTTCACGTGAAACGAGGGCTGCCGCATCCATGGGGTGCGGCGGCCCTCGGCGTACTCCTAGGTGCGTACGGCAGGATGTCCCCCATGCCCAGTGCAGAACTGACGCCCACGAGCGTGCACGAGCCGGATCCGGTACGGCCGACCAAGGACGACCAGGTCGCCGCCGCCGGTAGCGAACTGATCGGCGGCCCCATCGGCCGGCGTGCTCTCCTGGGGACGTCCTGGTGGACTCCCGTACGGGTCATCGCGCTGGTGGCGATCGGTATCTTCGCCCTCGGCCTGGTCCAGAAGGCGCCCTGCTACAACAGCGGTTGGTTCTTCGGGGCCAGCGCGCAGTACACGCACGCGTGCTACTCGGACATCCCGCATCTCTACCAGGGGCGCGGTTTCGCCGATGGGCTCGTGCCGTACTTCGACAAGCTGCCCGGCGACATGCAGTACCTCGAATACCCGGTGCTCACCGGTGTGTTCATGGAGGTGGCCGCCTGGCTCACACCGGGCAGCGGCAGCATCCAGCACCAGGAACAGTGGTACTGGATGGTCAACGCCGGAATGCTGATGGTGTGCGCGGCCGTCATCGTCGTATGCGTCAGCCGCACGCACGCCCGTCGGCCCTGGGACGGCTTGCTGGTAGCGCTGGCACCCGCCTTCGCGCTGACCGCCACCATCAACTGGGACCTGCTGGCGGTCGCTCTGACGGCCGCGGCGATGCTGATGTGGTCGCGGGGCCGTTCCCTCGCGTTCGGCGTCCTGTTGGGCCTTGCCACGGCCGCCAAGCTGTATCCCGTCTTCCTGCTCGGCCCGTTGTTCCTGCTGTGCTGGCGCGCGGGCAAGTGGCGTGACTTCGGGAAGGCGTTCGGAGGAACTGCCGTCGCCTGGCTGGCGGTCAACCTGCCGGTGATGCTCTTCGCCTTCGACGGCTGGTCGAAGTTCTACACGTTCAGCCAGGAACGGGGCGTCGACTTCGGGTCCTTCTGGTTGATCCTGGCCCAGAACTCCTCCGACCCGCTCAGCACCGACACCGTCAACACGTTCGCCACGCTGCTGATGCTGCTGTGCTGCGGAGGCATCGCGGCGCTCACGATGACCGCTCCGCGCCGGCCGCGCTTCGCCCAACTGGCCTTCCTGATCGTCGCCGCGTTCATCGTGACCAACAAGGTCTACTCGCCGCAGTACGTGCTGTGGCTGGTCCCCCTGGCGGTGCTGGCCCGGCCGAAGTGGCGGGACTTCCTGATCTGGCAGGCGTGCGAGGTGGCGTACTTCCTCGGGATCTGGCTGTACCTCGCCTACACGACCAGCGGAGACGCCCACAAGGGCCTGCCGACCGACGGCTACCACTGGGCCATCGGCCTGCACATCCTGGGCACGCTCTACCTGTGTGCTGTGATCGTGCGCGACATCCTCATGCCGGAGCGGGACGTGGTGCGCCTGGCGGGTGACGACGACCCCTCGGGCGGGGTGCTCGACAGGGCGGAGGACGTCTTCGTCCTCGGGGCCGGGGCCCGTCCCGGGCGGCACGCGGCCCACTTCGACGGACCGCAGGTGGAGTGGGGCAGCGACGGACCGGCAGACCG
Organism: Streptomyces sp. NPDC058469; assembly: GCF_042721125.1. Taxonomy (NCBI): domain Bacteria; kingdom Bacillati; phylum Actinomycetota; class Actinomycetes; order Kitasatosporales; family Streptomycetaceae; genus Streptomyces; species Streptomyces sp. NPDC058469. The sequence goes on along the minus strand of NZ_JBHXME010000015.1, from coordinate 90,582 downwards.
TTCGCTCTGAGCGAACAGGGCATGCAGAGGCCACGCGAAAGGCCGTACACGGAGGCTTCCGTGTACGGCCTTTCGGCTGTTCCGAAGGGGCTCAGCGATCCACGATGCGGTCGAACTGCGTGGTGGTGTGCCGCAGATGGGCCACCAGCTCCTCGCCCACCTTCGGCTCGGCAGCCTCCACCGGCACGAACAGGATCGACACCTGCATGTGCGGAGGCTCGGCGAACCAGCGCTGCTTGCCGTCCCAGACGAACGGAGAGAGGTTCCGGTTCACCGTGGCGAGGCCGGCGCGGGCGACGCCCTTGGCGCGCGGCATGACGCCGTGCAGCGCCTTGGGGGCCTCCAGGCCCACCCCGTGCGACGTACCGCCCGCCACGACCACCAGATAGCCGTCCGAGGCCGCCTTCTGCTGCCGGTAGCCGAAGCGGTCGCCCTTGGAGACCCGGGTGACGTCCAGGACCGCCCCGCGGTACTCGGTGGCCTCGTGGTCCCCGAGCCACAGCCGGGTGCCGATACGGGCCCGGAAGCGGGTCTGCGGGAACTGCTGCTGCAGCCGGGCCAGTTCCTCGGCCTTGAGGTGGCTGACGAACATCGTGTGCAACGGCAGCCGGGCGGCCCGCAGACGGTCCATCCAGCCGATGACCTCCTCGACGGCGTCCGAGCCGTCGGTGCGGTCCAGCGGGAGGTGGATGGCGAAGCCCTCCAGGCGCACGTTCTCTATGGCGGAGTGCAGCTGCGGCAGTTCCTGCTCGCTCACGCCGTGACGCTTCATCGAGGACATCACCTCGATGACCACACGGGCGCCCACGAGGCCGTACACGCCGTCGATGGACGACACCGAGCGGATGACCCGGTCCGGCAGCGGAACGGGCTCCTCGCCGCGGCGGTACGGCGTCAGCACCAGCAGGTCACCGCCGAACCAGTCCTTGATCCGGGCGGCCTCGTACGTCGTGCCGACGGCGAGGACGTCCGCGCCGAGCCGCGTCGCCTCCTCCGCCAGTCGCTCGTGCCCGAAGCCGTAGCCGTTGCCCTTGCAGACCGGGACGAGCCCGGGGAACTGCTCGGCAACGTGCTTGTGATGCGCCCGCCAGCGCGCGGTGTCGACGGAGAGCGTGAGCGCCATGGCCGGACCTGGAACCTTTCGGGTGGCTGCGGTGTATCAGAAGTATGGAAGCTGTCGACGTTATCGAAGCGGGGACCGTGAGGTCAGCGGCGCGACATGTAGATGTCGAGCGCCTTGTGGAGCAGCTTGTTGAGCGGGAAGTCCCACTCACCGAGGTACTCGGCGGCCTGCCCGCCGGTGCCCACCTTGAACTGGATCAGACCGAAGAGGTGGTCGGTCTCGTCCAGCGAGTCGGAGATGCCGCGCAGGTCGTAGACGGTGGCGCCGAGCGCGTAGGCGTCGCGCAGCATCCGCCACTGCATCGCGTTCGAGGGCCGGACCTCACGCCCGATGTTGTCGGAGGCGCCGTAGGAGTACCAGACGTGTCCGCCGACCACGAGCATCGTCGCCGCCGACAGGTTCACCCCGTCGTGCCGGGCGAAGTACAGCCGCATCCGGTTGGGGTCCTCGGTGTTGAGGGCCGTCCACATGCGCTGGAAGTACGACAGCGGGCGGGGCCGGAAGTGGTCGCGCAGCGCCGTGATCTCGTACAGCCGCTGCCATTCCTCGAGGTCGTGGTAACCGCCCTGGACGACCTCGACACCGGCCTTCTCGGCCTTCTTGATGTTGCGGCGCCACAGCTGGTTGAAGTTCTTGTGGACCTCTTCGAGGGAGCGGTTCGCCAGCGGCACCTGGTAGACGTAGCGCGGCTGGACGTCGCCGAAGCCGGCGCCGCCGTCCTCGCCCTGCTGCCAGCCCATACGGCGCAGCTTGTCGGCCACCTCGAAGGCGCGCGGTTCGATGAAGTCGGCCTCGATGTCCCGCAGTCGCTTCACGTCCGGGTTCTGGATGCCGGCCTTGATGGAGATGGCCTCCCAGCGCCGGATGATGACCGGCGGGCCCATCTTCACCGAGAAGGCGCCCTGGTGCTTCAGATGGGCCAGCATCGGCTGGATCCACTCGTCCAGATTCGGCGCGAACCAGTTGATGACCGGACCCTCGGGCAGATAAGCCAAGTAGCGCTTGATCTTGGGGAGTTGCCGGTAGAGCACCAGACCCGCGCCGACCAGCTCGCCGGTCCGCTCGTCGAACCAGCCGAGGCTCTCGGAGCGCCACTCCGCCTTCACATCAGCCCATGCCGGGACCTGCATGTGGCTCGCCGAGGGCAGGCTCTGGATGAATGCCAGATGCTGCTCACGGCTGATGGTCCTCAGGGTCAGGCTCATTCGGGGCGCTCCTCGGGCTGGTGTGTCCCCATGGGTACAGGGGCTCCGGCTCTCGCGCCGAAGCCTACTGCGCCTTGCGAGCGCCCCGACTGGGCGTATGCAACCTTCGCCTCGGCCTGTGGGCCGCCGAGGCGTTCCGTGGTGTTTTACGCGGTGTTCGGACTGCGGTGTCCGGAGTGTCAGTTGATGACGCCGCCGAACAGGCCGCCGTGCGCCATGCCGAGGAAGAATCCGACAGCCGCGGCACCGAGACCCAGGATCAGGCCGAAGCGCTCCCTCGTCGTCTCGGAGATCCACTGGCCGTACGCGCCGGTGAGGATCCCCACCAGTCCGGTCCATGAGCTGAGCAGATGCAGGCTGTGGAAGAACGAGGTGGTGAACGCCGTCAGCCCGAGCACCAGGGTCACCGCGAGCAGCGTGTCCTGGAGCGGATGGGGCTTGCCGTCTGTGGCGAGAAGAGAACCGGCGGTGTTGGGTCGCAATGCCTGTGCCATGTGGCACCTCCTGCGGAAGGCGGCGCATCGTCGCGCCGGACGCACCCGATGTGTACAGATTGACGCTCTCCGCCACCGGATTTCAACCGGAAGCCGGTGTGCGGGTACTCTGTACCCTCTGCACTGGTGTCTGCCCATGCCACGACTCGGAATCTCCTCAAGGGGCACCCGATGTCAGTGGCGGCTGTTTTACTGGCACACACTGTTGCTTACGCATCACAACCCTCCTGCCACGGATCGACCGTGGCCGCTGAGTCCAAAGGAGGTGGGTTCCACATGCGTCACTACGAAGTGATGGTCATCCTCGACCCCGATCTGGAGGAGCGCGCTGTCTCCCCCCTGATCGAGAACTTCCTCTCCGTCGTCCGTGAGGGCGATGGAAAGGTCGAGAAGGTCGACACCTGGGGCCGTCGTCGTCTCTCGTACGAGATCAAGAAGAAGCCCGAGGGCATCTACTCGGTCATCGACCTGCAGGCCGAGCCTGCGGTCGTCAAGGAGCTCGACCGCCAGATGAACCTGAACGAGTCGGTCCTCCGGACCAAGGTCCTCCGCCCCGAGACCCACTGAGCATCCTGCTCAGCTGATCTCGGGATTCGAGTAGCAGCACCAAGCAGCCAGCAGCAAACCCGCCGAGAGGTTCCCCCATGGCAGGCGAGACCGTCATCACGGTCGTCGGCAATCTTGTCGACGACCCCGAGCTGCGCTTCACCCCTTCCGGTGCGGCGGTCGCGAAGTTCCGTGTCGCGTCCACTCCCCGCACCTTCGACCGCCAGACGAACGAGTGGAAGGACGGCGAAAGCCTCTTCCTCACCTGCTCGGTCTGGCGTCAGGCGGCGGAGAACGTCGCCGAATCGCTCCAGCGAGGCATGCGCGTCATCGTGCAGGGCCGGCTGAAGCAGCGGTCCTACGAGGACCGTGAAGGCGTCAAGCGCACGGTCTACGAACTGGACGTCGAGGAAGTCGGCGCCAGCCTGCGCAGTGCCACGGCCAAGGTCACCAAGACCGCCGGTGGCGCTCGCGGTGGTCAGGGCGGCGGTTTCGGCGGCGGTGGCGGTGGTGGCGGCGGCCAGGGTGGCGGCAGCTGGGGTGGAAACTCCGGCGGCGGTCAGCCGGCCGGTGGCGCTCCCGCCGACGACCCGTGGGCCACCGGCGCTCCCGCCGGTGGCAACCAGAGTGCTGGCGGCGGTGGCGGCGGCTGGGGTGGAAACTCCGGCGGCGGCGCTGGCGGTGGCGGCGGCTACTCGGACGAGCCCCCCTTCTAGGCCCTCGGGCCGAGGGTGGGTCGTACCCACACTTCTTGATCACACAGGAGATACACCATGGCGAAGCCGCCTGTGCGCAAGCCGAAGAAGAAGGTCTGCGCATTCTGCAAGGACAAGGTCCAGTACGTGGACTACAAGGACACGAACATGCTGCGGAAGTTCATTTCCGACCGCGGCAAGATCCGTGCCCGCCGCGTGACCGGCAACTGCACGCAGCACCAGCGTGACGTCGCCACGGCTGTGAAGAACAGCCGTGAGATGGCGCTGCTGCCCTACACCTCCACCGCGCGATAAGGGAAGGGTGACCGACTAATGAAGATCATCCTCACCCACGAGGTCTCCGGCCTCGGTGCCGCGGGCGACGTCGTCGACGTCAAGGACGGTTACGCTCGCAACTACCTGATCCCGCGGAAGTTCGCTATCCGCTGGACCAAGGGTGGCGAGAAGGACGTCGAGCAGATCCGTCGTGCTCGCAAGATCCACGAGATCCAGACCATCGAGCAGGCCAACTCCGTGAAGGCCCAGCTCGAGGGCGTCAAGGTTCGTCTGGCCGTCCGCTCCGGCGACGCCGGTCGTCTCTTCGGTTCCGTCACCCCGGCCGACATCGCTTCCGCGATCAAGGCTTCCGGTGGCCCCGAGGTCGACAAGCGTCGTATCGAGCTGTCTGCCCCGATCAAGACCCTGGGCGCCCACGAGACGTCCGTGCGTCTGCACCCCGAGGTTGCCGCCAAGGTCAACATCGAGGTCATCGCAGCCTGATCGCTGCACTCGGCACAGCTGAGAGAGGGGCCGCACCCGGTGGGGTGCGGCCCCTCTGCTGTGCTCGGGACGGGATAAGACCCGCGTGGTGCGTTCGGGGCGGCGCTACGGCACTCATGTTTCACGTGAAACATGACGGTGCGCGGTGTTTCACGTGAAACGGTCAGCGGGTCGCGCCCGTGACGACCCAGCGCCCCGAGCGGGCGCGCAGCAGGAGCGTCAGCATCCGTACCGTCATCATCAGGGTCATCGCTCCCCAGAGTGCGGTCAGTCCGGCGCCGAGGGTCGGTACGAGCAGGGCCACTGGAGCGAAGACCGCCAGTGTCACCACCATCGCCCCTGCGAGATACGGCCCGTCTCCCGCGCCCATCAGTACTCCGTCCAGGACGAAGACGACACCGCAGATCGGCTGGGAGAGCGCCACCATGATCAAGGCGGGCAGGGCGGTGTCCTTGACGGTGGGGTCGCTGGTGAACAGGGGGAGGAAGAGCGGGCGGGACAGGATCACCAGGAGACCGAGCACCACTCCGATGGCGATCCCCCACTGCACCATGCGACGGCATGCGGCTCGGGCGCCCTGGGGATCGTCCGCGCCGAGATAGCGGCCGATGATCGCCTGGCCCGCGATCGCGATGGCGTCGAGTGCGAAGGCCAGCAGAGACCACAGGGACAGGATGATCTGGTGTGCGGCGATGTCTGCGTCCCCGAGACGGGCGGCGACGGCAGTGGCGATCAGGAGGATCGCTCTCAGGGAGAGCGTGCGCACGAGGAGAGGTGCGCCGGCCTGGGCCGAGGCTCGTATCCCTGAGGCGTCCGGACTGAGGGAGGCGCCGTGTCGGCGGGCTCCGCGGACCACCACGACGAGATACACGGCAGCCATGCCCCACTGGGCGATGACGGTGCCCCAGGCGGAGCCGGCGATGCCGAGGTCGGCGCCGTAGACGAGCCCTACGTTGAGGGCGCCGTTGGCGACGAAGCCTGAGATGGCGACGTACAGGGGTGTCTTGGTGTTCTGCAGTCCGCGCAGGACTCCAGTGGCGGCGAGGACGATCAGCATGGCCGGGATGCCGATGGAAGAGATCCGCAGATAGGTCGTCGCGAAGGGAGCAGCTGTGTCCGAGGCACCGAAGAGGTCGACGAGGGCGGGTGCCGAGGGGAGGACGACGGCTATGACGGTGGCGCCGATCAGCAGAGCGAGCCAGATGCCGTCCATGCCCTGGCGGATGGCGGCCTGGAGATCACCCGCGCCGACGCGTCGGGCGACGGCTGCCGTGGTGGCGTAGGCGAGGAAGACGAAGACACTCACGGCTGTCGTCAGGAGGGCGGATGCCACTCCGAGTCCGGCGAGTTGTGCCGTGCCGAGATGGCCGACGATCGCGCTGTCGGCCATGACGAAGAGGGGCTCGGCGACGAGTGCGCCGAAGGCCGGGACGGCCAGCATGACGATCTCTCGGTCGTGCTGTCGTCGGGTGGCCCTGGTGGCCGCGGGAGCCTGTGTCATGAGCACTAATCTAATCGTCCACAGGTAAGAGATGCAATTGCTTTGTGACCCTTACCTCTGATCTCACCTCGTGTCCTCTCGTGCACTGTTCGAAGCGATCTTGGTCCGATGTGGAAAGTTTTTCTTCTGCACAGCCGGTGGATGGGAAAGGTGCAGGTCAGATCGGTTACGGCGGAAGTGGCGAGGTCTTGTTCACAGGGCTGTCCACCGGGTCGTGCACAGGTTTTGGCAGGTTCTCCACAGCATCCGGGCCGTCGTCCACATGGCCTGTGGATAACCAGATTGGCTGACGGTGCCCACAGGCCTACGGTGGACCGGTACCCGCCCCGTCCGTCGGACTGAGAACCATCACAAAACCGACGCGCCCGTACCGGAGTTGGGCGCTTCATTTGTCAGTGCCGTGCCGTAGAAATAAGGGGCACGGCGAGGTCCGCTCGACGGACGGGAGGAGGTGGCTCGGTGAGTATTTCCGAGCCCTTGGACGACCCGTGGGCCGAGAGCGGTCCCAGTGATCGTCTGCCCGCTTCCCGACGGCGCGGTGACGGAGGCCGCGGCCGGGACGAGCAGCACGACCGCGGCAGGGAGGGCGGCGAGTGGGAGGGTGCGGGTTCGGCCTTCGAGCGCGTACCGCCGCAGGACCTCGATGCCGAGCAGTCCGTTCTCGGCGGCATGCTCCTGTCCAAGGACGCCATCGCCGACGTCGTCGAGGTCCTCAAGGGCCACGACTTCTACAAGCCCGCGCACGAGACGATTTACCAGGCGATCCTCGACGTCTACGCCAAGGGCGAGCCGGCCGACCCGATCACCATCGCCGCCGAACTCACCAAGCGTGGTGAGATCAACAAGGTCGGCGGCGCATCGTATCTGCACACGCTTGTCCAGACCGTTCCCACGGCGGCGAACGCGGAGTACTACGCGGAGATCGTCCACGAGCGGGCCGTCCTGCGCCGACTGGTCGAGGCCGGCACGCGCATCACCCAGATGGGATACGCAGCCGACGACGACGTCGACGAGATCGTCAACCGGGCCCAGGCCGAGATCTATGCGGTCACCGAGCAGCGGACCAGCGAGGACTACCTTCCGCTCGGCGACATCATGGAGGGCGCGCTCGACGAGATCGAGGCGATCGGCTCACGCAGCGGCGAGATGACGGGTGTGCCCACCGGGTTCACGGACCTCGACTCGCTCACCAACGGTCTGCACCCGGGCCAGATGATCGTCATCGCGGCCCGTCCCGCCATGGGTAAGTCCACCCTCGCGCTGGACTTCGCCCGAGCGGCATCGATCAAGCACAACCTGCCGAGCGTCATCTTCTCGCTCGAAATGGGGCGCAACGAGATCGCGATGCGTCTGCTGTCCGCCGAGGCCCGTGTCGCCCTGCACCACATGCGGTCCGGCACCATGACCGACGAGGACTGGACCCGGCTGGCGCGGCGGATGCCCGAGGTGTCGTCCGCACCGCTCTACATCGACGACTCCCCGAACCTGTCGATGATGGAGATCCGCGCGAAATGCCGTCGGCTCAAGCAGCGCAGCGACATCAAGCTGGTGATCATCGACTATCTGCAGCTGATGCAGGCCGGTGGCTCCAAGCGCTCCGAGAGCCGTCAGCAGGAGGTCTCGGACATGTCCCGTAACCTCAAGCTCCTGGCGAAGGAGCTGGAGGTCCCGGTGATCGCGCTCTCGCAGCTGAACCGTGGTCCCGAGCAGCGCACGGACAAGAAGCCGATGGTGTCCGACCTGCGTGAGTCCGGCTCCATCGAGCAGGACGCCGACATGGTCATCCTGCTGCACCGCGAGGACGCGTACGAGAAGGAGTCGCCGCGCGCGGGCGAGGCGGACATCATCGTGGGCAAGCACCGTAACGGCCCGACGGCGACGATCACCGTCGCCTTCCAGGGCCACTACTCGCGCTTCGTGGACATGGCCCAGACGTGACGTGAAGGCCCTGTGGGGTCTCAAATTTCGTGTCGGAATCTCACGGTCGATGTCGGATAGAAGTCGGATCCGACACCGAGCTGAGATTCGCAGGTCGCTGCCGTACCTCATTCAAGTGAAAGCGCTGCTGGTGTGCTCCCGTCGGCGTGTTGGGCGGGAGCATCGTGCTGCCAGGGGCAACTCCAACTCGGGAGTGGGGATGGAAGCGACGGTCAGCTTTCGTGACACCGGCTTCTCCCGGAAGGGTGCTGACCGCGCTCGCGCAGGAGTACGGCATGTCTCTGCGCAGCGGACCCGGGACTACAAACGCCGCGGAGTAGTCGAAGTCGAGAAGGACTGGCTGATGGAGCAGTACGTCGACTACCGCCGGACACTGGCTGACCTCGCCAGCGAGAAGGGCATGAGCACCACGAACATGACCCGATGGGCTCACACCCACGACATCCCCCTCCGTCCTAGAGGCGGTCGAGTCGCGTGTCGGGCGCTCAGCGCCTCGTCTCGTACCTGGTCAGGATCACGCCGCCGGGAAGTGTCCGCGTCTCCACCAGGTTCAGGTTCACCCAGCTGTCCAGCGTGGTGAAGAACGGCGTGCCGCCGCCCACCAGGACCGGCGCGGTGGCCAGCACGTACTCGTCGATCAGCCCGGCCCTCATGGCTGCCCCGGCGAGCGTCGCGCCTGCGATGTCCATCGGGCCGCCGTCCTCGTCCTTGAGCCGGGTGATCTCGGCGACCGCGTCACCGGTGACCAGGCGGGTGTTCCAGTCGACCTTGTCGATCGTCGAGGAGAACACCACCTTCGACATGTCCCGCCAGTTCCGCGCGAACTCGATCTGCGCCGGGGTGGCGTTGGGCTGCTGGTCGCCGGTCGGCCAGTGGGAGCTCATCGTCTGCCACAGCTTGCGCCCGTACAGCGACAGGTCGGTCGCCTGCAACTGGTCGGACCAAAACTGGAACAGCTCGTCACTCGGCACGCCCCAGCCGATGTCGTCGCCGGGCGCGGCGATGTAGCCGTCCAGGGACAGGTTCATGCCGTAGATCAATTTCCGCATGGCGCCAGCCTTCCGTGGGTCGGTCTCACGCGTACAGACCGGCGCGGCGCGGGAAACTCATCGGTGCGCGATCTGAGCTCGCATGTAGTCCTCGTGCTCGGTGGCTCAGCCGCAGACCCATCGTTCCGCCGAGGAAATGGCATCGATCTGAGACTGATCTTGGGTGACATCGCGGTGAGACAACAGAGAACCAGCAGGTCACAGAAGATCGACATGTCATCGGCGGTGAGACCCTACAGGCCCATCCGCTGCCGACACGCACGTCGGCGGCGCGGCACCGGCGGGCAAGATCCCGAGAAATGTGCTCGACGTACGGCCGTCCCGCCGGATGGACTGGGGGCATGACGACATCTCAGGACGACTTGCTTCCCGGCACCCGCCGGGCGCTGTTGCATCGGATCGCCGTGGCCCAGGCCGAGGGGCGGGCGCCGTCGTTGGTCGCGGCGGTCGTGCGGGGCGGGCGAGCGGTGTGGCACGGCGCGCGGACCTCGGTGGACGGGCACGGGCCGGACGAGAACGTGCAGTACAGGATCGGCTCGATCACCAAGACGTTCACCGCCGTCCTGGTCCTGCGGCTGCGCGACGAGGGCGTCCTCGACCTCGGTGACCCGCTGGAGAAGCATCTGCCCGGCACCGGCGCGGGGGAGGCCACCATCGCCCAACTGCTCGCGCACACAAGCGGGTTGGCGGCCGAGTCGCCCGCGCCCTGGTGGGAGCGGACGCCGGGTTCCCTGCGGCCGGAACTCCGCGATGTGCTGGGGGAGCAGCCTCTGCTGCATCCGGGCGGCCGCCGGTTCCACTATTCGAACCCCGGCTACGCGGTGTTGGGCGCGCTCGTCGAGGAGTTGCGGGGTGCCCCGTGGGAGGACGTACTCCGGCGGGAAGTGCACGAACCCCTGGGCCTCGACCGTACGAGTGCTCAGCCGCAGGCACCGCACGCGGGTGGCTGGGCGGTGCATCCCTGGGCCGACGCGCTGTTGCCGGAACCTGCGGAGGATCTGGGCCGTATGGCGTCGGCCGGTCAACTCTGGTCCACCACGGGCGACTTGGCGCGGTTCGCCGTCTTCCTGGCCAACGGGGACGACCGGGTTCTGAGCGCGGAGTCCGTGCGGGAGATGCGGGCTCCTGCGGCACCGGCCGAGGCAGTCGATGTTGTGGACGGCTCCGCTTACGGTCTCGGCCTGCAGGTTCAGCACCGCGATGGTCGACTGCTAGTCGGCCATTCCGGGTCACTGCCAGGATTCTTGGCGAACCTCACCATCAGCCTGGCGGACGACGTCTCGGCTGTCGTGCTGGCCAACTGCACCTCCGGCCCACTGCTGTCATCGGTGGGTGCCGATCTCATCCGTATCGTCGCCGAGGCCGAGCCGAGGATTCCCGAGCCATGGCGCCCGATGCCCGAAGTCGACGCCGCCGCACTGGAGTTGGCGGGGCAGTGGTACTGGGGTACGCACGGTTTCGCTCTGAGGCTGACGGCGGACGGCGGGGCCTCACTGGAGCCGCTGGCAGGCAGTGGCCGCCGTTCGCGTTTCCGAGCCAACGGCCACGGAACGTGGACCGGGCTGGAGGGTTACTACGCCGGAGAGCTCCTACGGCCCGCACGGCGCCCTGACGGGTCCGTGAGTCACCTGGACCTCGGATCGTTCGTCTTCACGCGTCAGCCGTACGACGAGAGCGCTTCTGTGCCGGGTGGGGTGGACCCGGAGGGGTGGCGGGGGCTCCGCTAGCCGCCGCAGTCGGGGAGGCGTCGTGTTTCACGTGAAACATGGCGCCTCCCGCTGTCGGCCGGACGCCTCGCTCTCTCCTCAGGGGAGAGTTCTCGTCAGCGAAGAGGTCTTTTCGGAGGCGAGGTCTTTCAGAGCGGGAGCTTGAAGCCCACATGCGAGGCGGTGAAGCCGAGTCGCTCGTAGAACCGGTGGGCGTCGGTGCGGGTGGCATCAGAGGTCAGCTGGACCAACTGGCAGTCCTGGCGGCGCGATTCGGCGATCGCCCACTCGATGAGCTGTGTGCCCAGGCCGCTGCCCCGCTCGTCCGCGTGGATGCGTACGGCCTCGATGATCGAGCGCGTGGCGCCCTTGCGGGACAGCCCCGGAATGACCGTGAGTTGGAGGGTGCCGACCACTCGGCCCTCGCGCACGGCGACGACCAGGTGCTGGTTCGGGTCGGCGGCCAGGCGGTCCAGTGCGGCCAGGTAGGGCGTCAGGTCGTCCGGTGACTCGCGTTGGGAACCCAGGGGGTCGTCGGCGAGCATGCCGACGATGGCGGGGACGTCCTCGGTGACCGCGGCTCGTATCTCAAGATCTCCCATGACCACACCTTAGGCAGACGGGTGCGGTGCGGGCCGGACCTACGCGGGCACGTTCATCGACTCCACGACCCGGACCAGTGGCGCCAGCTCGGGATTCGTGGCCGCTGCGTCGAGTGCCTCGCGCAGTGCGGTGTCGTTGGTCGGACGGGCCTCTTCGAGCAGCGTGAGGCCGGCCTCGGAGACGTTCGTGTAGATGCCCCGTCGATCGGTCGGGCACAGGTACCGCGCGAGCAGGCCGCGGTCCTCGAGCCGGGTGACCAGCCGAGTGGTGGCGCTCTGGCTGAGGACGACCGCGTCGGCGACCTGCCGCATCTGCAGATGGCCCCCGTCACCGTCGTGCTGCCGGCTGAGCACGTCGAGCAGCGAGTACTCGCGCATGCTCAGGTCGTGCTTGGCCTGCAGGGCGCGCTCTATGTGCGCCTCGATCCTCCCGTGCAGCAAGGAGAGGGCGCACCAGCCCTGGGCGAGGGCGGTGAGTGCGGGGTCCGTCGCTGTCATTGGCGTTTCCTCCGTCCCGGAGCGGCTGAGCCCAGGATAGAGCACAGATGAAATAGTCCGCGCTTGCATGTAGCCCGCGTCTGCAACTATTGTGAGCGCACGCAAAGCGCTCCTGCAACCTTCTGGGAAGGGTACCTCCACATGCCTCTCGCGCTTCTGGCCCTCGCGATCGGGGCCTTCGGAATCGGAACGACCGAGTTCGTGATCATGGGTTTGCTGCCCCAGGTCGCGGGTGACTTCGGGGTCTCCATCCCCACCGCGGGGCTGCTGGTCACCGGCTACGCGCTGGGTGTGGTGATCGGCGCACCGCTGATGACCGTGCTCGGCACCAAGGTCCCCCGCAAGCGGATGCTGATGCTGCTGATGGGCCTGTTCATCGTCGGCAACCTGCTCTCCGCCGTCGCCCCCAGCTTCTCCGTGATGCTGATCGGCCGTGTGGTCGCCTCGCTCGCCCATGGCGCCTTCTTCGGCATCGGCTCGGTCGTCGCGGCCGAGCTGGTCGCCCCGGACAAGAAGGCCGGAGCCATCGCGATGATGTTCACCGGGCTGACCGTCGCCAATGTCATCGGCGTCCCGCTGGGCACCCTCGTCGGGCAGTCCGTCGGCTGGCGCGTCACCTTCGCCGTCGTCGCGGGCCTCGGTGTGATCGGCCTGGCCGGCATCGCCAAGCTCGTGCCCGACCTGCCCAAGCCCGAGGGCGTACGACTGCGGCACGAACTGGCCGCCTTCAAGAACACCCAGGTCCTGCTCGCCATGGCGATGACCGTCCTCGGCTTCGGCGGCGTCTTCGCGGCCATCACCTACATCGCGCCGATGATGACCCACGTCGCCGGTTTCGCCGACGGCTCCGTCACCTGGCTGCTCGTCCTCTTCGGCCTCGGCATGGTCGGCGGCAACCTCGTCGGCGGCAAGTTCGCCGACCGCGCCCTGATGCCCATGCTGTACGTCTCGCTGGGCTCCCTGGCCGTCGTGCTCGCGCTCTTCACGGTCACCGCGCACAACAAGATCGCGGCAGCCGTCACCATCGCCCTCATCGGTGCCCTGGGCTTCGCCACGGTGCCGCCGCTGCAGAAGCGGGTCCTCGACCAGGCGCACGGTGCCCCGACGCTGGCCTCGGCCGTGAACATCGGCGCCTTCAACCTCGGCAACGCGCTGTCCGCCTGGCTCGGCGGCATCGTCATCGCGGCCGGCTTCGGCTACACCGCCCCGAACTGGGTCGGGGCCGTCCTCGCCGCGGCCGCCCTGGTCCTCGCGATCGTCTCGGCCGCTCTGGAGCGCCGCAGCAGCGCCCACGGCGGCGTCGTGGCGGGCGGCACACCGAGCGAGCAGCGGACCGCCGTCCACCACTGACCCCGTCCGGCCGGAGCGGGGAGACGCGGGGCCAGGGCCGTCCCCGTGCATCCCTGCCCGGCCTCGGCCATCCGACCAACACCAGAAACAGCAACACCCGCAAGGAGAAACCCTGATGAGCACCACCACCGCCGTAGCCCCGCTGACCATCCAGGATGCCGAAGCGCTCGTCGCCGAGGCCCGCCGAGCCGCGGAGGCCGCCGGGGTCACGGTGAGCATCACCGTGCTGGACGCCGGCGGTCATCTGCTCGCCTTCCGGCGGGACGACCAGGCTGTGCTGATCTCCGGGGAGACCAGCACCCGCAAGGCGTACACCGCGCTTCAGCTGAACGCGGCCACCGCCGACCTCGTGGATGCCGTCCAGCCCGGAGGCCTCTTCCACACCCTGCCCACCGCGCTCGACCGGCCGCTGCTGTTCATCGCGGGCGGCATCCCGGTGCACCGTGACGGCCGGCTGATCGGAGCGATCGGGGTCGGTGGCGGCGCGCCGACGCAGGACCACGGCTTCGCCCAGGCCGCCGTAGAGGCGCTTGTCTGACGTCTGTGGGCGATGGGACGCCGGTTCTCGATGAGGTCGGGAGCCGGCGTTCTCCGTGTCCGGAGGCTGTTAGCCGGCCGCGACCGTCAGTGGGGCGAAGCGTCGTGTCCAGTCGCCGGGCAGCTCCGGGATGCCGTACGTCATCACGGCGTTGAAGGCGGAGGAGACGAGTCCGCGTTCCTTCGCCCAGGACAGCAGGTCTTCGTGGCGTACGTCGATGTCGGTGCGCAGCGGGCGGTCGGTGCGGGCGGCGAGCGAGGCGAGGAGGGCCTTCGCCGTCTCCGTGTCCTGTGCGATCAGTGGGCCCACGACCTGGGTGTCCATGTTGGGCCAGGCGCCCGCGTAGCCGATGATCCGGCCGTTCTCCTCCGCGACCCTCAACTGGTCGGAGAAAGCGGGCAGTCGCGTGATGAGAGGCGTGCGATCGGTGCCGAACACCGCCTCGTCGAGGCGCAGGATGCCGGTGAGGTCCTCGGCCGTGGCCGCGCGGGTGGCGATCCGGGACTCAGGTCCGGCAGGTGTGAAGTGGCCGCGCAGTGTCTCGGCCCGGCCGGTCGCCTTGAAACCGAGTTCTTCGTAGAGCGGGCGGCCGTACGGGGTCGCGTACAGGGTCAGTGGTGTGGTGCCCATCGCTGAGACCAGGTGGCGCATCAGCCGGCGTCCCACGCCCTGACGGGAGTACCGCTCGGCGACCAGGAGCATGCCGACGGCAACCAGATCCGGGCGGTCCTGTGGGCCGTACTCCGTGACGACGCAGGCCGCGAGGAGGCCGCCCTCGGGAGCGTCGATGCCGTAGCCCTTCCCGGCGCTGAGGAGGAAGCCCCACTTGTGTTCCTCGCGTGGCCACCCCCGGTCCTCGGACAAGTCGGCGCAGGCGAGGCGATCGCGGAGCGTCAGCCGGCGGATGGGCAGAGCGGCGAGGGAAGGAGTCGGCACGCAGGTCAGGCTGTCTGACGGGCGTTGTCGGCGTCCACCTGTTTCCGGTGAGACGTACGTGCTTTTGGCCATGTCGTGATCAGCGGCACACCGCACCGACAGAAGCCGGATGTTTCACGTGAAACACCGGCGAACGGCGAGCATCCGGCAGGCTCGTGGAAGAGGCCACAGGTCCCCCCACTAACCTCGTGGCTCATGGCGAGACTTCATCTCTTCGACCTCGACGGCACTTTGATGCACGGAACCAGTGCGCCCCTGGAGATCTCCCGTCAACTCGGCCTGGAATCCGAGACGGTGGAGCTTGAGCAGGCGATCTCGGCCGGGCTGATCGGGCCGCCGGAGTATGCGACCCGTGTGTACACGCTGTGGGCGGAGCTCACCGAGGCGCATGTGGCGGCGGCCTTCGAAGGTGCCCCTTGGCTGGCGCGGATCCGTGAGGTCTGGGCCGAGATCAGGAGTGACGGCGAATACTGTGCCGTCGTATCGCTCTCGCCTTCCTTCTTTGTGGAACGGCTCACGGGCTGGGGCGCTCACGCGACGTACGGATCGCTTTTTCCCGCCGTGCCGTTCACCGCGCCGTCCATGGATCTGGCCGGAGTCCTCAGCTCTGCTGCCAAGGTGGTGATCGCGGATCGGCTGTGTGAGGAGTTCGGGGTGACGCGGGCGGACTGCGTCGCGTACGGCGACTCGATGTCGGACAAGGACCTGTTCGGAGCCGTGCCCGTCTCCGTCGCGGTCAACGCGGATCAGCATCTGTCGGGCCTCGCGACCCACTCCTATGAGGGGCGGGATCTGTGGGATGCCTACGAATTGGTGCGCGGCGCCCGGTAATTGAGGGAATCGATGGTTCGCCCCTCCCCCTGTTCGCGGGGGAGCGAGGCGCCACTTGTGTGCGGAACTCGGGCCGGTAGGGTCGACTCCGGTTCTTGTCCGGAGCTGGACGCCGCGTGAGAGTACTGCGGGCAATGTCACACTCTCGCCTTACTTGTCCGTACGCAGTGGGAATGTGGGTTGGATATGGCTGTATCGGCAGCTTGACCGAACGGGGAGAAGCAAGCCGTCCGCGCGGAAAGCAGGCAGCTTCCGGCCGAGGAAGCACGCAGACCGACCGAAAGATGTTCGAGGCGAGGCACACCATGGACGCTCCGACCCCCACGTCGGCCGACAACGGCACGTCCGGCGGCAGCGGCGGAGGCGGCGGCTGGTTCACTCCGCGCAAGCAGCCGGAGGTGCCTCCGGGTAAAGAGCGTGGGACGACGGAGGGACGGCGTCCGGCCGTGCTGCGTCCGGTCCGCAGGGGCGCGGCAGCGGGGAGCAAAGAGCTTCCGCCCACGGTGAGTTCGGCCCCAGCGGCCCCACCCGCCGTGCCCGCTCCACCTGCTCCGCGTGGCGACGGTGCCGTGTCCCATCCGGACGGGCACGCCTCTCAGCAGGCCGTAGCGCCCGGACAGGAGCGAATACCGACGGCCGTGACCGCCCCGCAGCCCTCGGCCCCTGCCCAGCGCTCAACTCCCGCCCAGCCCATGGCTCCCGCACCCGCCCCGGCAGCAGCCCCGCCTCGCGCGCCGCAGCCCGCCGCACCCGCTCAGACCGTCGCCGAGGCAGCCCCGGCCGCCCCCGCCCCCGTGCGCGTGCCCGCCCAGCGTTCGTCTGCCCCCGCCACCGCGAAGGCCTCCCCGGACGCCGTGCTCATCCGCCGCACGATGGCTGAAGTCGGCCCGGTGGCCGACAAAGTCACTTCGTACTTCTACGCGCTGCTCTTCGTGCGCCACCCCGAGCTGCGGTCGCTGTTCCCGGCGGCGATGGACACCCAGCGGGACCGGTTGCTCAAGGCGCTGCTGACCGCGGCCGAGCACATCGACAACACCGAGGTCCTCGTCGCGTATCTGCAGAACCTCGGCCGCGGGCACCGCAAGTACGGCACCCGGCCCGAGCACTACCCGGCCGTCGGCGAGTGCCTCATCGGCGCGCTGAACAAGTACGCCTCCGCAGTCTGGGACCCGGAGATGGAGGCGGCCTGGGTGCGGGCGTACACGACGATCTCGCAGGTCATGATCGACGCGGCCGCCGCGGACGAACTGCGCGCCCCGGCCTGGTGGCACGCGGAGGTCGTCACCCATGACCTCAGGACCCGGGACGTCGCCGTCGTCACCCTTCGCCCGGACCAGCCCTATCCCTTCCTCGCCGGGCAGTACACGAGCCTGGAGACGCCCTGGTGGCCGCGGATCTGGCGGCACTACTCCTTCGCCTCGGCGCCTCGCTCGGACGGGCTGCTGACCTTCCACGTGAAGGCCGTCCCTGCGGGCTGGGTCTCGAACGCGCTGGTGCACCGCGCCCGGCCCGGCGACATCGTCCGGCTCGGGCCGCCGACCGGCTCGATGACCGTGGACCACACCACCGACAGCGGACTGCTCTGCGTAGGCGGAGGCACCGGCATAGCGCCGATCAAGGCACTGGTCGAGGACGTCGCCGAGCGCGGCGAGCGGCGACCGGTGGAGGTGTTCTACGGCGCCCGTACCGACCACGACCTCTATGACATCGACACGATGCTCCGGCTCCAGCAGTCGCATCCGTGGCTCGCGGTCCGGCCGATCGTCGACCGGCAGGGGAACCTCCAACTCCCGGACGCCATACGCACGTACGGGCCGTGGAACGAGTACGACGCCTATGTCTCCGGGCCGCCCGGAATGATCCGCAGCGGTGTCCACGCCCTGCGGGACGCCGGTATCCCGTCGGGGCGCATACGGCACGACTCGGTCGAGGAGTTGGTGGGCGCCGGGGACTGACCCGGTGCCGGAGGCGTCAGCCCAGGTCGGGAGCGTGCATCGCGAGGACCCCTTCGATGTTGCCGTCCAGATAGTGCCGCAGGGACAGGGGCACGAGGTGGACGGACGCGATGCCGACCCGGGTGAACGGCACTCTGACGATCTCGTACTCGCCGAGCGGCTCGTCCATTTCCGGGCCGTGCCGTAGCGCCGGGTCCATGGACTCCAGGTGGCAGACGAAGAAGTGCTGCACTTTCACGCCGGTCGAGGCCGCGTCCGCGCCGATGTGCTCGACGGTGTCCACGAAGCAGGGCACCACGTCGGTGATCTTGGCGCCGAGCTCCTCGTACACCTCCCGGTGCAGGGCATCGACGACGGTGGTGTCCCCGGGTTCGACCCCGCCACCGGGCGTGACCCAGTAGGGATCGACACCTGGCTTGGTGCGCTTGATCAGGATCAGGGCGTCGCCGTCGAGGAGAACGGCACGTGCGGTGCGCTTGACCACGGGTCGGACGGTCATGGGAGAAATGTGGCCCGGCTGGTTCCACGTGAAACATCGCAAGACGTGGCCTTGACGATTCAGCGAGTGACGTTCGGTGGGGTTGCTGCGGAACGGCGGGAAAGCCCCTGGTCAGCCCCAGTCGATCGCGGCCCGCTGCAGCCACTCGTGGGCCCGGGCGATGTGCGGCATCGCGAGAGTGCCGGTGCGCACCACCAGGAAATACGTCCGCAGCGGCGGTATCGCGGGTTCGTGGAGCGGGACGACCTCACCGCGTTCCAGGGCGAGGGCGCACAGATAGCGGGGCAGCACCGCGAGCCCGGCGCCCGCGGTCGCGCAGGCGAGGACCGCGCGCAGGTCCGGCACGATGACGGTGCCCGGGGCGGGCGGACGGGAGTCGAAGACGGAGGCCCAGTACCGGGAGACGAAGGGCAGCGACTCGTGGACCTCGATCACGGGGAGGTCGTCCAGAGCGGGTGCGTCCTTGGGGTCGAGCTTCGCGGAGCCGATCTGCTCGGCCCGGTGCGGGGCGGCGACCAGGACGTGCTCCTCGTCGCAGAGCGTTGTCGCGGTGAGCAGAGCTCCTCGCGGACGGGCCGTGCTGATGGCCAGATCATGATGTCCGGCGGCCAGCCCGTCCAGGGTCTCCTCGGCGTTTCCGAAGGACGCGCGCAGCGCGAAGCCCTGGCCGTCGTCGCCGGTCAGCTCCGTGAGCGCGGGCAGGGCCCGCTCGGCGGTGAACTCGGGGGGACCGGCGAGATGCAGGGTGCGCAGCGAGGAGTCGTTGTCGGGACCCGTCTCGGCTATCTCCACGAGGGCGTCGAGATGCGGCGCGGCCTTGTGGGCGAGTTCGTCGCCCATGGTCGTGGGAGTGACCCCACGGGCCTGGCGCAGGAACAGGGGGCGGCCCAACTGCCGTTCCAGGGTGCGGATCTGGGACGTCACCGCCGGCTGGGAGAGGCCGAGCAGGGCTGCGGCGCGGGTGAAGGAGCCGGCCCGGTGCACGGTCACGAAGGTGCGCAGCAAGGCCAGATCCATGGCACGCACTCTCCTTCCCCGCCCTTCCTCCGGCCCCGGGCAGGGCCCAACTATAAATAAGTCGATAGGTCTCTGTCGCTACTGTGATTGGACACTGACACAGAGTCAACTAGCCTTGTGCGCGCGGTTCTTCGCGCGCAGAACCGAGGACGGTCCGAGCCACGAGGGGGGAGGCTCGGACCGTCCGTTGTGCGTAGCCGGACGCGAACCGGCGGTACGTAAAGCGCTCACCGCGCCGACTCGTCCAGCGCACGCAGCACATCGGCCACCAGGTCCTCGGGGTCCTCGGCACCGACCGAGAGGCGAACGAAGCCCTCCGATACCGCGTCCCCTCCCCAGCGTCCGCGCCGTTCGGCGGTGGACCGCACCCCGCCGAAGCTCGTCGCGTCGTCCACGAGCCGCAGCGCGTCGAGAAAACGCTCGGCACGCGTGCGCGTGGACAGCGTGAACGAAACCACACATCCGTAGCGCCGCATCTGCTGCGAGGCGATCTTGTACGAGGGGTCGTCGGGCAGCCCCGGATAGCGCAGCCCCGTCACCTCGGCGCGTTCGCGCAGGGCCTTCGCGAGGATCAGCGCGGTGGCGTTCTGCCGGTCGACACGCAGCTGGAGCGTGGCGATCGAGCGGTGCGCGAGCCAGGCCTCCATGGGCCCGGGAATCGCGCCGACGACCTTGCGCCAGCGGCGTACGGCGGCCATCGCGGTGGCGTCGGTCCCGGCGACGTATCCGAGGAGGACGTCCCCGTGCCCGGTGAGCTGCTTGGTGCCGCTCGCGACGGCGAAGTCGGCGCCGAGTTCCAGCGGGCGCTGTCCCAGGGGCGAGGCGAGGGTGTTGTCGACGGCCACGAGGGCGCCACGCGCGTGTGCCGCGTCGGCGAGCCGTCGTACGTCACACACGTCGAGCCCGGGGTTCGACGGGGTCTCCATCCACAGCAGCTTGGCGCCGTCGAGGAGGTCGAGCTGGGCGTCCCCGCCGGTCGGCGCGGTGCGCACCTCGATGCCGTACGCCTCCAACTGCTCGCGCACCAGGGGCAGCACCTGATAGCCGTCGTCGGGCAGGACGACCGCGTCGCCGGCGCGCAGCTGGGAGAAGAGCACCGACGAGATGGCGGCCATGCCGGAGGCGAACACGAGCGTCTCGACGCCGTCCTGCCCGGGCGCCTCCAGCTCGCCGATGGCGCGCTCCAGGTGGGTCCAGGTGGGGTTCTCGTCACGGCCGTACTTGTACGGGCCCGTCGCCTCGCCAGGGAGATGGAAGTGCGCGGCGAACACCGGCCCGGGGAGGGTCGGTTCGTACTTGACCGGCTCGGGCAGACCGGCCCGCACCGCGCGAGTGCCGTCCCCCGCGCCGTTCCCGATACCTCCGGCTGCAGCGGAATCACTCATACCGCTCGTCCCTCCACTTCGTCGCGCACCGCGGCGAGCAGACCCGTGCTCGCCGCCTCCACCATCTCAAGACACTCCTCGAAGCCGTCCAGGCCCCCGTAGTACGGATCCGGTACGTCGAGGTCGTCAGTGACGTCGGGATCGTAGGAGCGGAGCAGGTGGACCTTCTCGGCGTCCCGCTCGGTCGGGGCGAGGCGGCGCAGTGTCTTGCGGTGGCCGGAGTCGAGGGCGATGACGAGGTCCAGGCGGGAGAACCAGGACGCCTGGAACCGGCGGGCGACATGGTCGGTCCCGTAGCCGTGCTCCTCCAGGACGGCGACGGCGCGCGGGTCGGCGCCGTCGCCCTCGTGCCAGCCGTCCGTGCCCGCGCTGTCGACCTCGACCAGTCCGTCGAGCCCGGCTTCCGCGACCCGCGCGCGGAAGACCGATTCGGCCATCGGCGAACGGCAGATGTTGCCGGTGCAGACGAAGCTGACGCGGTACGTCATCGCGCGCTCAGTCCCCTTCGGGCAGGACGACGTTGAGCGCCCAGGAGACGACCGAGATGATGAGGCCGCCCAGGACGGCGGTCCAGAAGCCCTCGACATGGAAACTCAGGTCGAGCTTGTCGGCCAGCCACGAGGTGAGCATCAGCATCAGCGCGTTGACCACCAGGGTGATCAGACCGAGGGTCAGGATGAACAGCGGGAAGGTCAGCACCTTGACGATCGGCTTGACCAGGAAGTTCACCAGGCCGAAGACCAGGGCGACGAGGAGCAGCGTCCAGACCTTCTTGAAGGTGCTGTCACCGGTCAGAGTGATCTTGTCGAGCAGCCAGACGGCGACCGCCAGGGCACCCGCGTTGGCGATCGTCTTGACTAGGAAATTCTTCATGTGTCTGATCGTGACAGAAGAGATCGACTCCGAGCGTGGACGAGGGCGATGAAGGCATTCCGGTTGGATGAACTGGAGGCGGAGCGTGCCGCCAACGACGGCGCATACCTGCAGTTCCTGCGCGAGAAGAACATGTCGGTCGGCCTGTACGCGCTCGACTCCGGCGAGCACGACAGGCAGCAGCCGCACAACCAGGACGAGGTGTACTTCGTGGTGAGCGGCCGTGCCGCGATCACCGTCGGCATGGAGACCACCCAGGTGGCGCGCGGCAGCGTCGTCTACGTGCCGGCCGGGGTGGCCCACAAGTTCCACCACATCAGCGAGGACCTGCGGGTGCTGGTGGTGTTCTCTCCACCCGAAGCCTGACCCGCGTCTCAGGGTTCCCTAGGGGAACGGTCAGGGGAGGACAAGGGATGGGAGGCCCCCGTTCGGCCCTCGCCCGGCCTAGCATCGAGTGCAGGACAGCAGAGATCCGGCACACGAGTGCCGGACACCGACAGGACCCGGTACGAGCGACGGGCGGAGAGGTACAGGACGAGGACAATGCGAGAGATCTTCGCGGGACTGCCGTGGTGGGTGAAGTGGGTCGCGGTGCCGGTCATCGCCCTGGTCGTGTTCGGCGGGCTGATAGCGACCGTCGTGAGCATCGTCATCGGACTGCTCTTCAAGCTGCTGGTCTTCGTGGCGCTGGTCGGCGGAGTGATCTACGTCGTGCGGAAGTTCACGTCGAGTTCCTCCTCACGCGGCGACTGGTGAGGTCCCTGCTGGGCAACCGGTGATCGGTAACAGGAATCACCGGTTCCCTCGGGCGAGGGAAGTTTTCCGGACAGGCCGTCTGCGGGTGCCGGCGGGCGGTTAAAGTCCGGAACTCGACGCGGGGACGAACCCCGCGGGCGGCGCACCCCCCTCCCCGTGTTCCCCGCACGGGCTGCCCCCTCGCGCTCCGGGAGTGACCCTTGGCCACGGTTGACACCGCACCCGTAGAACCACACGCACGCCCCACCCAGCCCGTCCCGCCCACGTGGCCGCGCTCGGTGGCGGTCCCCACGCAACTGCGGCCGGTGGCACAGGCAGGTTTGGTGGAACGGCCGGGTCCGGTGGCACAGTTGCAGCCGGTGTCACAGTCAAGGCCGGTGGCACAGAAGCGCCCGGTGGCGGCCCCGCCGCGGCAGCGCTCCGCGACGGCCACCGACCAGCAGCCCTTCACCGCAGCTCCTGACCGGCAGCACTCCGCGACAGCCGACGGCCCGCAGCAGTCCGCCGCCACCCTCATCGGCTCCGTCCAACGGGCCATGCGCCTGCTGGAGTCCGTCGCCGGACACGAACACGGGGCACCCGCCAAGCAACTGGCCCGCGAGACCGGCCTCGCCCTCCCCACGGCGTACCACCTGCTGCGCACCCTCGTGCACGAGGGCTATCTCCGCCGCGAAAAGGGGCTGTTCTTCCTCGGTGAGGCGGCCGAGCGGCTCAGCAGCAGCGGGGCACAGGAGAAACGTCGCAGCACGATCGTCGACGCGCTCGCGCACTGGCGGGATTCGATCGGCGTACCGGTGTACTACGCGATGTACCGCGACGGCGAGATCGAGGTCCTGTGCGTCTCCGACACCCCCGGCAATCCGGCGGTCGAGGAGTGGGCCGACTTCCGTGAGACGGGGCACGCGCACGCGATCGGCCAGTGTCTGCTGGCCCAGTTGGACGAGGACGTCCGCCGCGACCACCTCGACCGCTACCCCGTGCAGTCCCTCACGCCCTACACCGTGCGCGACGGTCAGGCCCTGCTGCGGCGCCTGGACCGGATGCGGCGGACGGAGCTGGTGGTGGAGCGTCAGGAGTACGCGCTGGGGACGGTCTGCGCGGCGATTCCGATCACGCTCGGTGCCACGGCCGCCACGATGGCCATCTCCTTGCCCTCGCATCAGGCCGATCGACTGCTGGTCTCGGCGCGGCAGTTGCAGACCGAGATCGGCAGGCTTCTGGGGTCGCTCGCGCTCTCTATCAGTATCTGAAAACTTACTCCTTGTGATCTAACGTGTACGTTCAGCAATATTCCTTCAGTGTCACGGGGATCATTCCCGGCCAGACGACGGCAGTTGACGGGATAGGCGATGCGCGAGTCCGTACAGGCAGAGGTCATGATGAGCTTCCTCGTTTCCGAGGAGCTCTCCTTCCGTATCCCGGTCGAACTGGGCTACGAGACGTGCGATCCGTACGCTGTGCGGCTGACCTTCCATTTGCCGGGCGACGCACCGGTGACCTGGACCTTCGGCCGGGAGCTGCTGATCGACGGGGTCGGCATGGCGTGCGGGGAAGGTGATGTGCGGATCGAGCCCGTCGACCCGGAGACGCTGGGCGAGGTGCTGATCCGGCTTCAGGTGGGCAGCGACCAGGCGCTGTTCCGCACCGGCGCGGCACCGCTCGTGGCGTTCCTCGACCGCACCGACCGGCTGGTTCCGCTCGGCCAGGAGGGCGCCCTCGCGGACTTCGACACCCACCTCGACGAGGCACTGGACCGCATCCTGGCGGAGGAGCAGAGCGCGGGGTGAGGTGTTGTGACGGCGGCGAGGGTTGGGGAGTTGGCGTAACGCTTCGCCATGGGTTCGGAAGCCGCTGGAGGCGCCGTGAGCCCTGAAGGGCCCCGTGAAGCCCTGACGGTCCGGTGTCAGCTTGAAGTCCTGCGGGGCCCGGAGATCCGCAGTAACGCTTCTCCTCGGCTCCGTACGGCGGTTCTCGCCGCCCACCGCAGTGCTTGCGGCGTCTCAGTGCTTGCGGCGTCTCAGTGCTTGCGGCGACGGCCCTTCCCGCCGCGCGCCGCAGCGGGCTTGGCACTCGGCGCCGCCGTGGCCGCACCCGCCGTAGTCGCACCTGCCGGAACCGCCTCGGGTCCCGGACGGTCCGCCGAGACCACCAGGGCCGCGAGGGCCGTGGTGACCGGTACCGATGCGACCAGGCCGATCGAACCCACCAGCGTGCGCACGATCTCCTCGGCGACCAACTCGCTGTTGGCGACCGCGCCCACGCTGCTCTGCGCGATGGAGAAGAGCAGCAACAGGGGCAGGGCCGCGCCCGCGTAGGCGAGGACGAGCGTGTTGACGACGGAGGCGATGTGGTCGCGGCCGATGCGGATGCCGGCGCGGTACAGCCCGCGCCAGCCCATCGACGGGTTGGCCTCGTGCAGTTCCCAGACCGCCGACGTCTGCGTGACCGTCACATCGTCGAGCACACCGAGCGAACCGATGATGACGCCGGCGAGCAGCAGACCGCTCATGTCGATCGAGGGGTACAGCCCGTGGATCAGGCCCGTGTTGTCGTCCGTGTTCCCGGTCAGCGCGGCCCAGCCGATGAACACCGAGCCCAGGACGCCGATCAGCACCAGCGACATCAGCGTGCCGAGCACCGCCACCGACGTACGGGCCGACAGGCCGTGGCACATGTAGAGGGCGATCAGCATGATGGCGCTCGAACCGACCACGGCCACGATCAGCGGGTTCGAGCCGTGCAGGATCGCGGGCAGGATGAAGAAGTTCAGGATCATGAAGCTGATGGCCAGCGCGACCAGCGCCATGACACCGCGCAGCCGGCCCACCACCACGACGGCCAGCGCGAAGATCCCGGCGAGCAGCGCCATCGGGAACTTACGGTTCACATCGGTGACGGAGTACTGCAGATCCCTGGGCGCCGAGGGCTCGTACGCGACCACGACCTTCTCGCCCTGATGCAACTGCCGTGACTGGTCGGGCTGCACGATCTCCGTGAACGTACGGCCCTTGTCCTTGCCGGTGCCGACCGTGACCGTGGCTTTCTTGCAGGTGCCGCCCGCCTCCTGCGCCGCCGAGGAGCCCTCGGCGGTAGAGGTGTCCCCGGTCGAGCCCCCGCCCGAGGCGTTCACCGACGCGCAGCTCACGCTGACGACCTTGGTGACCGTCGCCTGCTGTGTCTGCCGGTCGAAGCCGACCCCGGTGCGCTTGTGCGACGGGGCGCCGCCGGGCCAGAGCACCACCATGCCGACCACGACCGCCACCGTGAACGGGATCAGGATCGCCGCGATGACCTTCCGCAGATGCCGGGAGACGGGGGCGGCGGGGCCATGGCTGTGCGAATGACCGTGGCCGCCGCCTCCACCGGAACCGTGACCACCGTCCGCACCGGAACCGTGACCACCGTCCCCACCCGATCCGTGGTCGTGCCCGGAACCGGAACCGTGGTCGTCGCCGGTTCCCTGGTCGTGGCCATGCGGCGGCCCGGTCGGCGGGTACGGGGGCTGCTGTGTCGTGGTCACCGCCCGATCATCGCAAGAACGCCGGAGGCCCACTGTTCACCGCGCCACTTATGACGCTAGCGTGGAGGCACCTTTGCACACGCGGGAGCTCGGAGCACCGGGCTGAGAGGGCGCTGACCTTCGTCTCTGCGATGTTTCACGGGAAACGTCACCTGAATCGAGTGATGTTTCACATGAAACATCGGCTGACGGAAGCCGCTGCGTCGACCGCCGAACCTGTTACCGGGTAATGCCGGCGTAGGGAGTAGGTCTCATGACCAACAAGGACGCACGCACGCCTGCCTCCAGCCAGGACGAACAGCCCATTCCGGGCGAGAAGTCCGCACGGGCCGAACAGCCCACGGAGGCCGGGAAGTCCATCGGCTGGCACAAGGGGTACGTCGCGGGCTCGCGCCCCGATCTGCGGGTGCCGGTCCGTCAGGTGCACCTCACCAACGGGCAGTCCGTGACGCTGTACGACACCTCCGGCCCGTACACCGATCCGCTCGTCGACACTGATGTCCGCAGGGGGCTGGCGCCGCTGCGGGAGAACTGGATCATCGCGCGCGGTGACACCGAGGAGTATGCGGGCCGGCCCCTCCGCCCCGAGGACGACGGCATCAAGCACACCTCGCCGCGCGGTGGACTGCGCAATCTCGACGCGGTGTTCCCTGGGCGGCCGCGTCAGCCGCGGCGCGGGCGGGACGGCGTCGCGGTCACGCAACTCGCCTATGCGCGACGGGGTGAGATCACGCCCGAGATGGAGTTCGTGGCCGTACGGGAGAACGTTTCGCCTGAGGTGGTCCGGGAGGAGATCGCGGCCGGGCGGGCGGTGCTGCCGGTCAACGTCAACCATCCCGAGATCGAGCCGATGATCATCGGCAAGCGGTTCCTGGTGAAGGTCAACGCCAACATCGGCAATTCCGCGGTCACTTCCTCCATCGAGGAGGAGGTCGAGAAGATGACCTGGGCGACCCACTGGGGCGCCGACACGGTCATGGACCTGTCCACCGGCCGCAACATCCACACCACCCGCGAGTGGGTGCTGCGCAACTCCCCCGTCCCCATCGGAACGGTGCCGCTCTACCAGGCACTCGAAAAGGTCGACGGCCGCGCCGAGGAGCTGACCTGGGAGATCTACAAGGACACGGTCGTCGAACAGGCCGAACAGGGCGTGGACTACATGACCGTCCACGCGGGCGTGCGGCTGCCGTTCGTACCGCTGACGGCGAACCGCAAGACGGGCATCGTCTCGCGCGGCGGCTCGATCATGGCGGCGTGGTGCCTCGCGCACCACAAGGAATCGTTCCTGTACGAGAACTTCGAGGAACTGTGCGAGATCCTCGCCGCCTACGACGTCACGTACTCGCTCGGCGACGGCCTGCGGCCGGGTTCGATCGCGGACGCCAACGACGAGGCGCAGTTCGCGGAGTTGCGGACGCTCGGGGAACTCAACACGATCGCGAAGCGTTTCAATGTTCAGACCATGATCGAGGGCCCGGGACATGTCCCGATGCACAAGATCAAGGAGAACATCGACCTTCAGCAGGAGATCTGTGATGAAGCTCCGTTCTATACGCTCGGCCCGCTGACGACGGACGTCGCGCCGGCGTACGACCACATCACCTCCGGCATCGGTGCCGCGATGATCGCCTGGTGGGGCACGGCCATGCTCTGCTATGTCACGCCCAAGGAGCACTTGGGCCTGCCCAATCGTGACGACGTCAAGACCGGCGTCATCACCTACAAGATCGCCGCCCACGCAGCCGACCTCGCCAAGGGGCACCCCGGTGCGCAGGAGTGGGACGACGCGCTGTCCGACGCCCGCTTCGAGTTCCGCTGGGAGGACCAGTTCAACCTGGCCCTCGACCCGGACACGGCACGGGAGTTCCACGACGAGACGCTTCCGGCGGAGCCGGCCAAGACGGCGCACTTCTGTTCGATGTGCGGGCCGAAGTTCTGCTCGATGAAGATCTCCCACGACATCCGCCGTGAGCACGGCGGGAGTCGGGAGGAGATCGAGGTCGGGATGGAGCAGAAGTCGAAGGAGTTCGCGGCGGCGGGCAACCGGGTGTATCTGCCGATCGCCGACTGACGACGACCGGCTAGCTCTTCGACGGACCCTCGGCAGGCCTGAGGCACAGGGCATGGTCGACGAGGGTGCCTGTCGCGCGGTTGAGTGCGGCCAGGTCCGGCGGTGCGGTGGTGGTCGTGATGGAGACCGTCACCGCGCGCCTGCCGTCCGCGCTCACCGCGGGGCGGGTGTTGACGCCCGCGCCGTCGCCCTCGTGGGTGTAGTAGAAACCGCCGCAGGAGAGCGGGATCTTGCGCAGGCCGAGGCCGTAGGTTCCTTCGGGCATCTCGGCCACGTCCTCCGGGTCGTCGGTCCGCTCGACGGTCTGCCGCATCTCGCGCCACTCCTCGGCGGGGAGCAACCTGCCGTCGGCCAGGGCGCGGAAGAAGGTGTTCAGGTCGGCGGTGGTGCTCACCACGCCGGAGTCCGCGGTGTGCTGGAGGCTGTGGTCGGTGACGTCGAGACGCTTGCCGTCGGCGGTCGTCAGGTACGCGTTCACGTGTGGATCGGGCAGGAACGGGTCGAGCCCGGGGATGGAGGTGTTGCGCAGTCCCAGTTTCGCGATCACCCGGTGTGCGACCAGGTCCTGCCAGCTCGTGCCGCCGGCCTTCTCGGCGATCATCCCGGCCAACAGGTAGTTGGTGTTGGAGTACGCCCAGCGGGTGGGCTCGCCCGGCTGCGGTACGAACACCGGCCGGTGCTTCATCGCCACCGCGACCAGGTCGGCCGTGGGGGTGATGTCGTAGCGGTTCTCGTCGAAGTGGTTGATCAGCCCGTCCTGGATCGCCGGGTCGTCGATGTAGTCGTACAGGCCGCTGGTCTGGCGGAGCAGGTCGCGGACGGTGATGCGGCCGCCGTCGTTGCCGTTGCCCGAGACGACCCCCGGCAGCCAGTGTTCGACGGAGTCGTCGAGCGACAGCCGCTTCTCCGCCACGAGTTGCAGGACCACGGTCGCCACGAACGTCTTCGTCGTGCTGGCCACGCGGAAGTGGGCGTTCCAGGGGATAGGGGCCGTGGAGTCGGCGGTCCGGGTGCCGATGCGGGCCATGAGCGGCGGGCCCTTCGGTCCGTCGACCCTGGCCAGCACGTTCACATCCCCGCCGCCGACTTTCCGTACGGCTGCGAGGTCCTGCTGAAGTGTGTGCTCGGTGTAGGACGACGGCCTCGGCGCCGTGTGCCCGGCGGTGGCGGTAGCGGTGGCTGGGGCAGTGGCGGTGACGGCGGTCGCGGCCAGGGGTGAGCCCAGCGCGAGCAGCGTTGCTGCCAGCACGGTGGCACCGGCCTTCTTCGACGACGGCATCTGCATGTTCGTATCCCCCGGTGCTCCGGTTCCCGATCAGCGACGATCACCAGCCAACCGGATCTGCCGGCGCGAGGGGATGGGACTGCCCTCCGCATGAGGGGTGCACCTGGCCCCCGTACGAACTACGGGTTCACCCCCGGCTGTACCGCCTCGACCGCGAGGCGTACGGCACGCGAAACACTCCCCATCGCGGACTGACGCCCGTAGATTGGCGCTGTTCCGGGGGGTTGAGTGCCTTTGGGGCAGCGCTGTTGCGTTGGGGACCAGGGGGAGTGATGGAGACCGTAATTCTTCTGCAGGTGACGGACGAGGCACAGTCGCTGGCGTGGGACGGCGATGATCTGGTCGATGTCGTGGGTGGCCGGCGGTGGGGTCCTGATCGTGTGGAGCGCCACGTCTCGGTCGATCATGGGTTTTCCTTCGACCGGAGCGTCAGCTCTCCGTCCGGCCGCTTCACCGTGGTCTACGACGAGCGGGGCACCGAGGCGCTGTTGCTCGAAGGCGATCGGCCGGTCCGTGAGCTGGAGCGCGATAACGACCACGCCGAGGACTTCGACTATCCCGTCGCCCTCGGGGTGCTGTGGGACGGCCGTGAGGTACTGGTCCACTGCCCGGACGAGTACGACGTCCTTGAGATCGAGGACGCGGAAACGGGCGAACGGCTCACCGGCGGCGACCGTACTCGGAACGACGTCTTCCACTCGCGGCCGGCGGTGTCTCCGGGTGGGACCCACCTGTTGTCGGCGGGCTGGGTGTGGCATCCGTACGGGATCGTCGAAGTCTTCGACCTGGACCGGGCGTTGACGGACCCCGCGGTGCTCGACGGCCGTGGCGTGCTGTCCTTGTACCCGGGCAACAGTTCCGAGGTGATCTCGGCCTGCTGGCTCGACGGTGACCGCGTGGCGGTGGCGACCGGGGAGGAGTTCGTCGACGAGGAGGAGACCGCGGAGGCCGCGGACCTGGGCCGACGGCAGTTGGGCGTGTGGTCGCTCTCCGAGAAGCGGTGGGTTCATCGCAACAGGGTCGACTTCCACATCGGCACGCTGATCCCGCGGGGTGACACGGTCGTCTCGCTGTACGGGCATCCACGGCTGATCGACGTCACGACGGGGGCGTCGATGATGGAGTGGCCGACTGTGGAGGTGCCGAGCAGGGAGGGGAGTTACGGGATCACCCACATCCCGACGCCCGTCGCGGCCCTGCATCCGGACGGCAATCGACTGGCTGTCGCCCAGCCGGACAGCATCGCGATCATCGCCCTTCCTGAGAAGGCGTTCTGAGGGGACTCGCTGTTCGACGAGCGCACCACACGGCCGCCCCTGTGAACCTGCGGCCCACTGATCCCGTGACCGGGTGTTCGGCTTGCGCTCCCCTGGGTGGGGGCGCAAGCCGAGGGGCTACTCCGGCTGGTGTTCGGGCCCCCCGAAGTCCGGGCTGCTGAAGTCCGGGCTGCTGAAGCTCGGGCGGTGACCCGGTTCCGGGCCGTCGTCCGGGCTGGAGAAGCCGGGCCGGTCGTAGCCGAGGTGCGGCATGCGACTCGGTGCCGTGGGTGTCGTACGGCGCAGTGTCGCCGTGCCCGGAGCCGCCAGCGCCTCCTGGAGGAACGGCAGGATGCCGCGTTCCAGGAGGGCGTCGTGCCAGGCCTCCCTGGCCCGGGCGACTTCACCGCCCGACTCGCCGTAGGGGCCGGTGTCGAGCGAGGGCCTGTTGCGCAGAGCGGTGAGCAGCAGGCCGACGATGGCGACGAGGATCGCCGCGGCGGTCATGGCGCCGAACACCCATCCGGCGGTCAGCATGGTCTTGGCGAACGCCGGTTCGGGGCTGAGCATCTTGAGGATGTAGCCCACGAGCAGGAATATCGCCGCGGCCGTGCCGGCGAGGACGGGAGTGAGGACGGCGGCGACGGCGATGGCGCCCGCACCCTCGGCCGCCTCCCCCAGGGTGGTGGCGAGCCCCATCGCGCCCACGCCGTCCGGCTCCGCGGAGCCGGACTCGCGGACGGCCGACGGGGTGGACGACGCCGGCTGGCGCAGTTCCTCGCGGACCTTCACGTAGTGCTGGTACTCGGTCGCCGCGGCCGCCGTGATGAGTGCGGTGGCGTTGAGCGCCATGGTGCGCAGCTGTTCGGGGTTGAGCCGCTTACCGACAGCGGCCAGTTCCGGGCGTTGTGGTGCGGAGCGCAGCGCCTCGTCGAGGATCCGCTCGTACTCCTGGCGGTCCTCGCTGTGCAGGTGCTGCGGAACGCTGTTCATGTGCATCCCCCGATGCTCCGTAGGGCTTGGGGCTCGCATGCCAACGAGCCGTCGGGCAGAAACGGAGGGGAGCCTGCTACGGATAAGCCGATGGTAGAGCGGCGACGGCACACGGTGACAGGGGGTTTCCAGAAATTGGCCCCTGGCCAGCGCTGTCGTCCGCCAGTCCTCCGAGGGGGACGCCTGCCCGATAAACGCTCAGATATCCAGGGGAAGTTGCTGGACCAGCAGTTTTCCGGCCATGGTCACTCCGCCGTCCATCGCGATGGCGAGTCCCTCGGCGTAGACGTGCGGTCCCTCGACCACGGGACCGGCGGTGTCCTCGCCGTCCTCGGAGCCCACGTCGCCCAGGAGATAGGGAATCGGGCTGTGCCCGTGCACGATCCGGGTCCCGCCGTACATGTCGAGCAGGGAGCGGACATGGTCGGCGCCGCCCTCGTCGCGGAAGGAGAAGCGCTTGGTGAGCTTGCGGAACACGTCCCAGACCTCGTCCGCGTCGTTGCGCGTGAGGGTCTCGCGGACGGTGTCGTTGACCGCCTCGATCGAGTCGCCGTAGTCGAGGTAGGCGGTGGTGTCGGAGTGGACGAGCAGGTGGCCGTCGACCTGCTCCATGGCGTCCAGCCGGGCCATCCACTGCAGGTGGACGTCCTGGAGGCGGTCCATGTCGGTCTTCTGGCCGCCGTTGAGCAACCAGGCCGCCTGGAAGGTGGCGGTGCCCGCGCCGGAGTTGACGGGGGTGTCACCGAACCGCTTCGCGCCGAGCAGCAGGAGCTCGTGGTTGCCCATGAGCGCCTTGCAGTAGCCGCCGGCCGCGGCGGCCTCGGCGGACAGCCGCATCACCAGGTCGATGACGCCGATGCCGTCGGGTCCGCGGTCGGTGAAGTCGCCGAGGAACCAGAGCCGGGCGGTGCCCGCGCACCAGCTTCCGGCCGAGTCGATCAGGCCCTTCTCCCGCAGCGCGGCCACCAGTTCGTCGAGGTAGCCGTGCACATCTCCTACGACGAACAGCGGACCGGGGCCCTCCGTCTGCTGCGGGGCCGCCGCTGACGCCGGGTCCACCGCGACCTGAGCCGTGTCACCCCGATGGATGACGGGCAGATCGCGCCGAGTGGGTGTGTAGCCCTCCGGATAGACCTCGTCGAAGGCCTCGTCAAAGGCCTCCTCGTCGGGCCGTTCGGCCTCGCCGGGCTGCGCGCTGTCGGCGTACGGACCGGTCTCGTGGACGTACGCGGGTACCCGGAAGTCGCGCAACGTCGCCGTCCGCTCCATCTCGGGTCCCTGACCGGCCCCCTGAGTCATCGACCCCTCCACCATCGCGCCGCAGCTGCACCGCGTCGGACTGCCTGGTCGCAGCGGCCCGCGGTGTCGTGGGCCCATCATAGGAATGCGGATCGCGCCATGTGATGACCCAGGGGTGCCGAATCGGAGCAGGACTCCGCTCCACCGCGGCTTTCGCCCCGATTGGGCAGGTCTTCGGCTGTTGGCCGTCTGCTTGACGGGGGTTGGTTCGCGCCGTCAGGGCGGCTGGATTTCGCCGGTGGGGGCCCGCTTGGGTGGGGCTGGAGTGGACCGGTTGTCCGGCGTCGGAGTGGGCCGCTTGGGTGGGGGTGGTGCTGGACGTCTGTTCGATGCCGGTACTGGTGGTCGCTCACGCCGGTACTGATCGCTCGCCCTGGTGCTGGTCGCTCACCCCGGTACTGGTCGCTCACGCCGGTGCTGAGACCGGGTGCCTGCTTCGGCGCCGGGTGCAGGGTGCCGGGCGCCTGCTTCGGCGCCGGGTCCAGGTGTCGGGCGCCTGTGTCGCGTCCGGTCCACGCTGCTCGGCCTGTCGGCCAAGGTGCCGGTTCCGCAGTCCGCCCTGCCGGTCCCGGTGTCGACCGCCTGCACGGCGACGGCGCCGGTCGCCCACCCTGGTACTGGTCAGCATCGACCGCCCTGCCTCTCACGAAGCCGGCCTCACTGCCCGCCTTGCCGGCCCCGGCGCCGGGTGGGAGTCCCGGCGCCGTTCGGCCCGCCACGGGCACCGGAGGGGGGTTCTGCGCGCCGCGGGCCGAGCGGAGTCCCCGGTACCGCTCCGTCCATCCGCATGGCGCCTGGCGGCACCGCCCCGGTCGCGCTCGTGGCACCCGGCACGAGTACTCCGGGCCCTGCCGCGGCCGGACTGCGGTACTCGATGGGAGTCCGAGTACCGCTTCGCCCGCCACCACGTCCCGAAGGAAATCCCGGCACCGTTCCCACCCCTGACGGTCACCCGAGGGGAGTGCTCGACACCGAGCCGTCCCCCTCCGGCGGCACTGGACGGCAGCCCCGGCACCGAGCCTCACGGGCACCCGGAACAGTCCGGCCCCCGCCTCCGCCCGACCACGGCGGCACCCAGCGGAAGTCCGGACACCGCCCCGCCTGCCACCAGACGCCGAACGCTCCCGGCACTGCGCCAACCC
Source organism: Streptomyces sp. NPDC058469 (assembly GCF_042721125.1). NCBI lineage: Bacteria > Bacillati > Actinomycetota > Actinomycetes > Kitasatosporales > Streptomycetaceae > Streptomyces > Streptomyces sp. NPDC058469. The sequence continues at coordinate 56,736 of NZ_JBHXME010000015.1, read as the reverse complement.
CGTCACGGTGCCGGGAGCGAATCAGACCCCCGTCTGCACCCGCTCACGACGCCCGGAGCGAACCGGCCTCCGCCTCCGCCTGACACGGCGGCACCCAGCGGAAGTCCGGACACCCTCACCCCTCACTCCACCCGAGCCCACACCCGCCCGGACGGCACTGGCACCGACCCTGCCCCCCCGGGGGGAACCCCGCCCCCTACTTCCCCTCAGGCGACCGAGGCGGACTGACCGTCGTCCGGGGCGGACGTCGCTGGGACGACGTCCGCACGATCAGTTCCGTCGGTATCACCTGCTCGATCGGCAGGTCGGATTCGACTCCCTCGATGGCGTCGATGAGGAGTTGGACCACCGCCGTACCGATCCGGCGCGGCTTCAGGGACAGCGTGGTGACGGGCGGCTCGGTGTTCGCGTACACCGTGGACTCGCTGCAGCACACGAGCAGCAGGTCCTCCGGCACGCGCATCCCGTACCGACGCGCCGCGGCCAGCAGATCCGTGCCGTTGGGGTCGAACAGGCCGTAGACCGCGTCGGGCCGGTCGGGGCGGGCGAGCAGCCGGTCGGCGGCTACGGCGCCCGCGCACGGATCGTGCGCCGGATAGGACTCGTACACCGGGTCCTGGCCCACCCGCTCGCACCAACGCAGGTATGCGGTGGTCGAGAGGTGCGTGTACGTGTCCGTACTGGTGCCCGTGAGCAGGCCGATCCGGCGGGCGCCGGCGTCGGCCAGGTGGTCCAGGATGCCCAGGACCGCGGCCTCGTGATCGTTGTCCACCCACGCGGTCACCGGGAGCGAGCCGGCCGGGCGGCCGTCGGAGACGACCGGTAAACCCTGCCGGACCAGCTCGGTGACCACCGGGTCCTGGTCGGACGGGTCGATGACGACCGTGCCGTCCAGGGCGACGTTCGACCACACGTCGTGGCGCGAGGTCGCGGGGAGGATCACGAGGGCGTAGCCGCGGGCGAGCGCGGCCGAGGTGGCGGCGCGCGCCATCTCGGCGAAGTACGCGAACTCGGTGAAGGTGAAAGGTTCATCCCCGTACGTCGTCACGGTCAGGCCGATGAGGCCCGACTTGCCGGTACGGAGTGTGCGAGCCGCCGCGGAGGGCCGATAGCCCAGCCGGTCGGCGACTTCTCGGACATGGCGTCGGGTGGCGTCCGGGAGCCGGCCCTTGCCGTTGAGGGCGTCGGAGACGGTCGTGATGGAGACTCCGGCCGCGGCGGCCACGTCTCTGATTCCCGCCCGGCCCGGCCGGCTTCCTCGACGAGAGGTTTCCGCGCGGCTCACCTGGTGCTTCCCTGCTGCTGTCATGGCGAGCCGATAGTAGGGCTCATGCGGTGGGGTAGTGCGGACGCATATGCACGCGTTGACAGGCACGTTTCTGCAAGGTCAGAAGGGGTCAACTACCTTAGAAACAAAGTCAGTTAAGCGATGCGATGGCATTACGTGACTTGTCGGCGCGCATGGGCCTGCCAAGTCCCCCATGTTTCGAAGAGGTCTCAACTCACCTGCACGAGGGACGCGCGCCACGGCGCGAGCTACCGGCGCATAGATATATGTACAGCGCGCCCCCGGTTCGTGCGCCTTCGTATGGTGTTGCCCCTGATGCGGATGTGACGCGTGGGGCGATCCCGACCGACACCCGGCGGATGCTCATGCGAACACCGGAGACTTCTCATGCGAACACCGGAGACTCAGCATGCGGACACCGGCGGCTGTTCATGCGGACACCGGAGACGGTTCACGCCGACGCCGGAAGCTGCTCGTGTGGACGCCGAGGTTGTTCTCCCGGACGCCGACGACTGCTCGCGTGGACGTTGGCGATTGCTCCCGTGGACGCCGACGACCGCTCACCCGGACCGGACCTGTACGCGCCGGCCCCGAATCCTCATAAGGTGAGCAGTATTGAAAGCCGGTGGTGGTCACAAGGAGGACTGCGGTGAGCGAGACGAGCCCGAAGCTGCGCGCCGAGCTGGAGGGTATCCCCACCTACAAGCCGGGCAGGCCCGCCGCGGCCGACGGTCCGGTGGCCTACAAGCTGTCCTCCAACGAGAACCCGTACCCCCCGCTGCCCGGCGTGATGGAGAGCGTCACCGCCGCGGTCCTGAACTTCAACCGGTACCCCGACATGGCGTGCACCGGTCTGATGAACGAGCTGGCGGAACGGTTCGGCGTCCCTGTCTCCCACCTGGCCACCGGCACCGGCTCGGTCGGCGTCGCCCAGCAGCTGATCCAGGCGACCTCCGGCCCCGGCGACGAGGTCATGTACGCCTGGCGGTCCTTCGAGGCGTACCCGATCATCACGCGGGTCAGCGGCGCCACGGCGGTGCAGGTCCCGCTGACCCCGGGTGACGTGCACGACCTGGACGCGATGGCGGACGCCATCACCGACCGCACCCGGCTGATCTTCGTCTGCAACCCCAACAACCCGACGGGCACGGTCGTCCGGCGGGCCGAGCTGGAGCGCTTCCTGGACCGGGTGCCCGGCGACGTGCTGGTCGTACTGGACGAGGCCTACCGCGAGTTCATCCGCGATATGGAGGTGCCGGACGGCGTCCAGCTCTACCGCGACCGGCCGAACGTCTGCGTCCTGCGGACCTTCTCCAAGGCGTACGGCCTCGCCGGGCTGCGGGTCGGTTTCGCGATCGCCCATGAGCCGGTCGCGGCGGCGCTGCGCAAGACGGCGGTGCCCTTCGGCGTGAGCCAGCTCGCGCAGGACGCGGCGGTCGCCTCGCTGCGCGCCGAGGACGAACTGCTCGGCCGCGTCGGCTCGTTGGTCGGCGAGCGCACCCGCGTGGTCGACATGCTGCGCGCCCAGGGCTGGACGGTCCCGGAGACCCAGGCCAACTTCGTGTGGCTACGGCTGGGGGAGCGCACGCTCGACTTCGCGGCGGCCTGCGACCAGGCGGGCGTGGTGGTGCGGCCGTTCGCGGGCGAGGGGGCGCGGATCACGATCGGGGAGACCGAGGGGAACGACATCTTCCTGAAGGTGGCGGAGGGGTTCCGCAAGGAGTTCTAGCGGTCGCCCGCGGGTCGTTCGCCACGACTGCCGATGGGTGGTTCGTCACAACCGCCGATGTGAGGGTTCGTAACGAGTGACGTCAGGGGGGTTGCCGCAGGGTGACCCCCCTTCGTAATGGGGACCCCGCTTCCTCTGTCGAAAATCGGTACGTCATAATAGCTTGTGAATGTGAACGCGTTCACAAGCGTGTCCCGGTTCGTCCCATGATGCGTGCGACAAAAGGGGCAAACTGCCGCTGTACCACGGCGACGTAAGGAGACTGACGACGTGGAATTGGCTCTGGCGCCGGAGACCCTGGCGCGATGGCAGTTCGGCATCACCACCGTCTACCACTTCCTGTTCATCCCCCTGACGATCTCGCTCGCCGCTCTCACGGCCGGGCTGCAGACCGCGTGGGTGCGTACGGAGAACGAGAAGTACCTCAGGGCCACCAAGTTCTGGGGCAAGCTCTTCCTGATCAACATCGCCATGGGCGTCGTCACGGGCATCGTGCAGGAGTTCCAGTTCGGCATGAACTGGTCCACCTACTCGCGGTTCGTCGGTGACATCTTCGGTGCCCCGCTCGCCTTCGAGGCGCTGATCGCGTTCTTCTTCGAGTCCACCTTCATCGGGCTGTGGATCTTCGGCTGGGACAAGCTGCCCAAGAGGATCCACCTGGCCTGCATCTGGATGGTCTCGATCGGCACGATCCTGTCGGCGTACTTCATCCTCGCGGCCAACTCGTGGATGCAGCACCCCGTCGGCTACAAGATCAACAAGGCCAAAGGGCGTGCCGAACTCACCGACTTCTGGCACGTGCTGACCCAGAACACCGCGCTCGCCCAGGCCTTCCACACGCTCTCCGCGTCCTTCCTGACCGGCGGCGCGTTCATGGTCGGTATCGCGGCCTTCCACCTGTTCCGCAAGAAGCACATCTCGGTGATGAAGACCTCGCTGCGACTGGGCCTGATCACCGTCACCATCGCCGGCCTGCTCACCGCCGTCAGCGGTGACACCCTCGGCAAGGTCATGTTCAAGCAGCAGCCGATGAAGATGGCCGCCGCCGAGGCGCTGTGGGACGGCCAGAACTCCGCGCCGTTCTCGATCTTCGCCTACGGCGACGTCAGCAAGGGCCACAACTCCGTCGAGCTGTCCATCCCCGGGATACTGTCGTTCCTCGCCGACGACGACTTCAGCTCGTACGTCCCCGGCATCAACGACACCAACAAGGCCGAGCAGGCCAAGTACGGTCCCGGCGACTACCGGCCCATCATCCCCGTCACCTTCTGGGCGTTCCGCTGGATGATCGGCTTCGGCATGGCGTCCTTCGCCATCGGCCTGGCCGGACTCTGGCTGACCCGCAAGAAGTTCATGCTGCCCCAGCATCTGCGGGTCGCCGAGGACGAAGTGCCGAACGTCGTCCTCTTCAAGAACAAGGCCCTCGGCCCGAAGCTCACCCGGCTCTACTGGCTCGTGTCGATCTGGACCCTCGGCTTCCCGCTGATCGCCAACTCCTGGGGCTGGATCTTCACCGAGATGGGCCGCCAGCCCTGGGTCGTCTACGGCCTCTTCCAGACCCGTGACGCGGTCTCCCCCAGCGTCTCCCAGGGCGAGGTCCTCACCTCGATGATCATCTTCACCTCGCTCTACGCCGTTCTCGCCGTCATCGAGGTCAAGCTGCTCGCGAAGTACGTCAAGGCCGGCCCGCCCGAACTCACCGAGGCCGACCTCAACCCGCCCACGAAGATCGGCGGCGACTCCCGTGACGCCGACAAGCCGATGGCCTTCTCCTACTAGGCCGAGGGAGCTGCAACAGTCATGGAACTGCACGACGTCTGGTTCGTCCTCATCGCCGTCCTGTGGACCGGCTACTTCTTCCTGGAGGGCTTCGACTTCGGGGTCGGCATCCTCACCAAGCTGCTCGCCCGTGACCGCACCGAGAAGCGGGTGCTGATCAACACGATCGGCCCTGTCTGGGACGGCAACGAGGTCTGGCTCCTCTCGGCCGGCGGCGCGACCTTCGCCGCCTTCCCCGAGTGGTACGCCACCCTCTTCTCCGGCTTCTACCTGGCCCTGCTGATCATCCTGGTCTGCCTGATCGTCCGGGGCGTCGCCTTCGAGTACCGGGCGAAGCGGCCGGAGGAGAACTGGCAGCGCAACTGGGAGACGGCGATCTTCTGGACCTCGCTGCTCCCCGCGTTCCTGTGGGGCGTGGCCTTCGGCAACATCGTCCGGGGCGTGAAGATCGACAAGAACTTCGAGTACGTGGGCACCTTCTGGGACCTCCTCAACCCGTACGCGATCCTCGGCGGCCTGGTCACGCTGACGCTCTTCACCTTCCACGGCGCAGTGTTCACAGCACTCAAGACCGTCGGGGACATCCGGATGCGGGCGCGGAAGCTGGCCCTTCAAGTCGGGCTCGTCACCGCCCTGTTGGCGCTGGCCTTCCTGATCTGGACCCAGGTCGACAGCGGTGACGGCAAGAGCCTCGTCGCGCTGATCGTGGCCGTCGTCGCACTGGTCGCGGCGCTGGGGGCGATCCAAGTCGGGCGTGAGGGCTGGTCGTTCGCGTTCTCCGGCGTCACTATCGTGGCCGCCGTCGCGATGCTCTTCCTGTCGCTCTTCCCGAACGTCATGCCGTCCTCGCTCAACCCGGACTGGAGCCTCACGGTCACCAACGCCTCGTCGAGCCCGTACACCCTGAAGATCATGACCTGGTGTGCGGGGATCGCCACGCCGATCGTCCTGCTCTACCAGAGCTGGACGTACTGGGTGTTCCGCAAGCGGATCGGCACGCAGCACATCGCCGAAGCCGCGCACTGAGCCTGAGCGTTGAGCCCGAGGGCTGAGTCTGAGGGCCGAGTCCGACTTGGGGCATGTTTCACGTGAAACATGCCCCGTTGGGACCTACTGAGAAGTCGGGACCTCCTGAGAAGAGGGTGTGTTTCACGTGAAACCGATCGATCCACGTCTGCTCCGATACGCCCGCGCCACCCGCCTCTTCCTGATGGCGGTCGTCGGCCTGGGTGCCGTCGGTGCGGTGCTGGTCATCGCTCAGGCGATGCTCATCGCCGAGGTCGTGGTCGGTGCCTTCCAGCACCGGATGTCCGTCGGTGAACTCGGCACTCCCCTGCTGCTGTTGGTGGCGGTCGCCGTCGGCCGTGCCCTGGTCTCCTGGCTCACCGAACTCGCCGCCCACCGCGCCAGCGCCGCCGTGAAGTCGGAGCTGCGGGGTCGGCTGCTGGAGCGTTCCGTGGAGCTGGGCCCCGGCTGGCTGAGTGGGCAGCGGACCGGATCGCTGGTCGCCCTCGCCACCCGGGGCGTCGACGCACTCGACGACTACTTCTCGCGCTATCTCCCGCAGTTGGGGCTCGCTGTGGTCGTCCCGGTGGCGGTGCTGGCGCGGATCGTCACCGAGGACTGGGTCTCGGCGGCGATCATCGTCGGCACGCTGCCGCTCATCCCACTCTTCATGGTGATGATCGGCTGGGCCACGCAGTCCCGGATGGACCGTCAGTGGCAGTTGCTCTCCCGGCTCTCCGGGCATTTCCTGGACGTGGTCGCCGGATTGCCGACCCTGAAGGTGTTCGGACGGGCCAAGGCGCAGGCCGACTCGATCCGGCGCATCACCGGCGAGTACCGGCAGGCGACCATGCGGACGCTGCGGATCGCCTTCGTCTCCTCCTTCGCCCTGGAGTTGCTCGCCACGCTCTCTGTGGCCCTGGTCGCCGTGACGATCGGCATGCGGCTCGTTCACGGCGACATGGACCTCTACATCGGTCTCGTCGTCCTCGTCCTGGCCCCCGAGGCGTACCTGCCGCTGCGTCAGGTGGGCGCGCAGTACCACGCGGCGGCGGAGGGCCTCGCCGCGGCCGAGGAGATCTTCTCGGTACTGGAGACACCGGTACCGTCCTCAGGCAGCACTGAAGCGCCGTCGGACGCCCTGCTCTTCGAGGGCGTGACGGTCCGCTATCCCGGGCGGTCCGCGGACGCCGCGTCGGACGTGTCCTTCACCGTGGAACCCGGAGAGACGGTCGCGCTCGTCGGTCCGAGCGGCTCGGGCAAGTCCACTGTGCTGAACGCCCTGTTGGGGTTCGTACGGCCCGCCGAGGGCCGGGTGTGTGTCGGGGGAGTCGATCTCACCGACGTCGACCTGGAGCGGTGGCGATCGAGGATCGCCTGGGTGCCGCAACGCCCGCAGCTGTACGCCGGAACGATCGCCGAGAACGTACGGCTGGCCCGGCCCGACGCCGACGACACGGCCGTACGGCGGGCGTTGGCCGATGCCGGTGCCCTGGACTTCGTGGACGCGCTGCCCGAGGGCATCGAGAGTGTGCTCGGTGAGGACGGGGCCGGGCTGTCCGCCGGGCAGCGGCAACGGCTGGCGCTGGCCCGGGCCTTCCTCGCCGACCGGCCCGTCCTGCTCCTCGACGAACCGACGGCCGCGCTGGACGGAGCGACCGAGGCCGAAGTGGTCGAGGCGGTACGGCGGTTGGCGGTCGGACGGACGGTCCTGCTCGTGGTGCACCGGCCGGCCCTGCTGGCGGTGGCCGACCGGGTGGTGCGGGTGACGGAGGGTGAGACCGCGGTTCGCGCGGAGGCCGTGCCGACGCTCGCCGATACGAGCCCGGTCTCGTCGGAGGCGCCGGTGAGTCCCGTTGCCCTCGACGAACCCGAGACGCGGCTCACGGCCCACGCGGGTGGCGTTCTCACCCGGGTCCGTGCCATGTCCGGCGCCCGGCGTGGACGTTTCGTCCTGGCGCTGCTGCTCGGAAGTCTCGCGCTCGGCAGTGCCGTTGGACTCATGGCCACCTCGGGGTGGCTGATCTCGCGGGCCTCGCAGCAGCCGCCCGTGCTGTACCTGATGGTGGCCGTGACGGCGACGCGAACCTTCGGGATCGGGCGGGCCGTGTTCCGGTACGCGGAGCGCCTCGTGTCGCACGACGCGGTGCTGCGGATGCTGGCCGACACCCGGGTCGCCGTCTACCGGCGCCTTGAACGGCTGGCACCCGCCGGGCTGCGCGACACCCGCCGCGGCGATCTGTTGTCCCGGCTCGTCGCCGACGTGGACGCGCTGCAGGACTACTGGCTGCGCTGGCTGCTGCCCGCCGGGGTCGCGGTCGCCGTCTCCGCCGCGACGGTCGGCTTCACGGCCTGGCTGCTGCCCGAGGCCGGGGCCGCCCTCGCCGTCGGCCTTCTCGCGGCCGGCGTCGGCGTCCCCCTCGTGACCGGCGCCGTGGCCCGCCGTGCCGAACGGCGGCTGGCCCCCGCCCGCGGTGCACTCGCCACCCGCGTGACCGAACTGCTCACCGGCACCGCGGAGTTGACGGTCGCCGGCGCGCTGCCCGCCCGTACGGCGGAGGCCAAACGGGCCGACGGCACACTCACCCGGATCGCCTCCCGCGCCGCCACCGCCACCGCCCTCGGCGACGGCCTCACCGCGCTGATCTCCGGCCTGACCGTCGCCGCCACCGCGCTCGTGGCCGCCCAGGCCGTCGCCGCGGGACGGCTCAGCGGTGTCCTGACGGCCGTCGTCGTCACCCCGCTCGCCGCCTTCGAGGCCGTCCTAGGGCTGCCGCTCGCTGTGCAGTACCGGCAGCGGGTCCGCAAGAGCGCCGAGCGCGTGTACGAGGTCCTGGACGCCCCCGAGCCCGTACGGGAACCGGAGAGGCCCCGCCAGGCGCCCGCGACACCCTTCCCACTCGTCGTACAGGGACTGGCCGCCCGGCACACCGGGCAGGAACGGGACGCGCTGGCCGGGCTCGACCTGACGTTGGAGAAGGGCCGCCGGGTCGCCGTCGTCGGGTCCTCCGGGTCCGGCAAGACGACGCTGGCGCAGGTGCTGCTGCGCTTCCTCGACGCGGACGCGGGTTCGTACACGCTGGCCGGCGTGGACGCGTACGCCCTGGACGGCGACGACGTACGACGGCTCGTCGGGCTGTGTGCCCAGGACGCGCACCTCTTCGACAGCTCGGTGCGCGAGAACCTGCTCCTCGCGAAGAAGGACGCGACCGAGGACGAACTGCGGGCCGCGCTGGCGCGTGCCCGGCTGCTCGACTGGGCCGACGGGCTGCCCGACGGCCTGGACACGCTGGTCGGTGAGCATGGAGCGCGGCTGTCCGGCGGGCAGCGGCAGCGGCTGGCGCTCGCCCGCGCGCTGCTCGCCGACTTCCCGGTCCTCGTGCTCGACGAGCCCGCCGAACACCTGGACCTGGCGACCGCCGACGCGCTCACCGCCGATCTGCTGGCCGCCACGGAAGGCCGTACGACACTGCTCATCACGCACCGGCTCGCGGGTCTGGAGGACGTGGACGAGGTGATCGTGCTGGACGAGGGACGTGTGGTGCAGCGGGGGCCGTACGCCGGACTGGCCTCGGTGGAGGGGCCGTTGCGGGGGATGGCGGAGCGGGAGGCGGAGTCGGAGCTGCTGGTGGCGGCGGGTTAGGGGCCTTGCTGCCGAGCCGCTCGACTTTCCGGAACAAATAGGGCTAATTAGGCTCGGGGTATGCCAGCCACCCCGCGCCCCGGTCCCCCGCCACCGCCCTCCCCGGGACTGTCGGCCGGACTGGCCGTGCGGGTACCGCAGTTGCTGGAGGCTATGCGGTCCGTGGGGAGTGGGCTCGAACTGCACTCCACGCTGGAGCGGATCTGCGGGGCGGCGGCCACGCTGACGGACGCCTGGTACGCGGGGATCGGTGTCATCGACGAGGACGGCGACGCGCTCGCCGACTTCGTCTTCCACGGGGTCGACGCGGGGACCGCGCGGCGCATCGGGCGGTTTCCCGACGGGCACAAGGGGCTGCTCGGCGCGCTCATCCGGGAGTCGGAGCCGGTGCGGCTGGTGGATGTGATCGAGGATCCGCGGTCCTGGGGTTTCCCCGAGCACCATCCGCGGATGCGCGGCTTCCTCGGCGTTCCCATCCGCGTCCAGGGGGAGGTCTTCGGGAACCTCTATCTGGGCGAGAAGCGCGGCGGGGATCCCTTCAACGACTACGACGTCAACATGGTCCGGGTGCTGGCGACCGAGGCCGGTATCGCCATCGGCAACGCCCGGCTGTACGAGGCCGCCAAGCAGCGCGAGCGGTGGATCGACGGGTCGGTGGCCGTCACGACCGCCCTGTTGTCCGGCGGCGATGCCGAGGACGCGCTGCAGGTCGTCGCGGAACGGGCCCGCCGGCTGTCCGGTTCGGCGGCCGGGATCGTGCTGCTGCCCGCCGACGAGGGCGGCATGGAGATCGTCGCCGTGGCCTCGGAACAGCCGTCGAACCAGCTCGGCAGGGTCGTCCCGCCGGAGAGCGAGATCGTCGCGCGACTCCTCGACGGACAGCCGGTGTTCGTGGCGGACGCGGCCACCGATCCCCGTATGCTCAGCGCCCTCGCGCGCGCGTACGGGCCGATCATGGCGCTGCCCCTGCAGAGCGGAGGACGCGTCCTGGGCGCCCTGGTCACGCCCCGCGCGCAGGGCGAGCGGCCGTTCACGGAGGCCGAGCGCACCCTCGCGACCCAGTTCGCCTCGCAGGCGGCACTCGCGCTGATGATGGCCGAGGCACAGCGCGACCGGGAGCGGCTCGCGGTGTACGAGGACCGCGACCGGATCGCCCGCGACCTGCACGACCTGGTCATCCAACGGCTGTTCGCCACCGGGATGATGCTGGAGAGCGCCCAGCGCGGGTCGCTCGTCCCCGAGGTGCGGCACGGCGTGGGCAACGCCGTCGACGAACTCGACGTCACCATCCAGGAGATCCGCACCGCGATCTTCGCGCTCCAGCAGGGCCCCGCCGAGGCGCCCTCCGGGTTGCGCACGCGGGTGCTGCGGGAGATCAACATGGCCGCCGTGCCGCTCGGTTTCAAGCCCGCGCACCGTTTCGTCGGCGCGGTCGACACGACGGTCGGCGACCTCACCGGCAAGAACCTCATCGCGGCCCTGCGCGAGGCCCTCTCCAACGCGTTCCGGCACGCGGAGGCGGCTCGCATCGAGGTCGTCGTCGACGCGACCGCGACCCTGCCGGACGGCCGGCCCGGCGTACGGCTCACCGTGGCGGACGACGGGGTCGGCATCCCCGCGGGCGGCCGGCGCAGCGGCCTGAAGAACCTCAAGCGGCGGGCCGAATCCCTGGGCGGCGACAGCTGGTACGGGCCGGGCACCGGCGAGGACGGCGGCGGTACGACGGTGGTGTGGCAGGCGCCCCACTGAGCCCCGGCGGGACCCTGTCCGGTGCGGCTTCCGCTGAGCCCTGCCGGGACCCTGTCCGCCGTGACTCCCGCCGAGCCCTGTCAGACACCCGTCCGGTGCGGCTTCCGCCGAGCCCTGTCAGGCACCTGCCCGCCGTGGCTCCCGCTGAGCCGTTCGCAGCAACGCGTCCCCCATGCGTACGACTTGAACAGGGCCTTCGTCCGCCGCGCGGGTCACGATCGCTGACATGCGCTCATCTCGCCGTCATCCGCTGCTCGTTCCGGTGCTGCTGTGCGCGCTCGCCGTCCTGGCGGCCCGTCCCGGCGACGGTGACGACGACACCCACGCCGCCGCCGGTGCCAGTGCGCAGGTGGCGCGGCTGTACCAGGACGCGGCCGTCGCGACGCAGCGATACGAGGTGGGACGGCAGGCGGCCGACGCGCAACGGGCCCGCGCCCAGCAGGTCGAGGGGCAACTGGACAGCGAACGACGGGAGATCGCACGGCTGCACGCGGACCTGGGCCGGATCGCCCGCGCCCAGTACCGCAGCGGCGGCGGTATCCCGATGGCGGCCCGGATCATCCTCGCGGACAGCCCCGAGGATCTGATGCGCGATCAGCATGTCTTCTCCCAGGTGGATCTCGCCGTCGGCAACGCGATCGGCAGGAGCCACCGGGCCGAGGTACGGCTCACCGCCGACGAGGCGAAGGCCGCGTCGGCGTGGCGGACGCTGGAGAAGCGGAACGCCGAACTCGCCGACCTGAAGCAGGGCATCCAGCGCAAACTCGAAGAGGCGCGCGGCCAGTTGCAGGGCCAGGCGGACGCCTCGGTCGCGGCGGGCAGTTGTCGGGGCGCCGTCCGCCTCGACCAGCCGCCGACCCACGTCACCGGCCCGTGGGTCGCGCCGGTGGAGACCGTCGAACTCTCCGCCGGCTTCGGCAGCGGCGGCTCCCGCTGGGCGAACCGGCACACCGGCCAGGACTTCGCGGTGCCCATCGGTACGCCGGTGCGCGCGGCCGGAGCGGGCCGGGTGGTGCGGGTGTCGTGCGGAGGTGCCTTCGGCATCGAGATCGTCATCGAGCACCCGGGCGGCTACTACACGCAGTACGCCCACCTCGCCGCCGTCACCGTCGACCAGGGGGACCGCGTCACCACCGGCCAGTGGATCGCCCAGTCCGGCACGACCGGCAACTCCACCGGCCCCCACCTGCACTTCGAGGTGCGGGTCACCCCGGACATGGGATCCGCGGTCGACCCACTGCCCTGGCTGACACAGCGGGGCGTGCCGATCGGCTGAACGTCCGGGTAAGGGGTGCGCTCCAGGACTGCGCCTGTTACGCCCGTGACCGCCGCTCCGCCAGCATCCGCTCGATCACGACCGCCACACCGTCCTCGTTGTTGTCGACGGTCCGCCCGGAGGCCGCGGCGAGCACGTCGGGGTGCGCGTTTCCCATCGCGTACGACTGTCCCGCCCAGGTGAGCATCTCGACGTCGTTCGGCATGTCCCCGAAGGCGACGACCTCCGCGGGCGCGATACCGCGCTCCGCACAGCACAGGGCGAGGGTGCTCGCCTTGGAGACGCCGGGGCCGCTGATCTCCAGCAGGGCGCTGGGGCTGGAGCGGGTGACGTTCGCGCGGTCGCCGAGGGCGAGGCGGGCTACGTTCAGGAAGACGTCCGGGTCCAGCTCGGCGTGGAACGCGAGGATCTTCAGCACCGGCTCGTCGGCGCCCAGGGCGTCCGGTGCCAGGAGTTTCTCGGCGGGGGCGAGGGTGTCCGGTATCTCCAGGTGCAGCTTCGGATACGCCGGCTCCTGATAGAAGCCGTACGTCTGCTCGATCGCGTACACGGTCCCGGGCGCAGCCTCGCGCACCAGGCGTACGGCGTCGAGGGCGTTCTCCCGGGCCAGTTCGCGGACCTTCACGAAACGGTGGGCGCCGGGGCCGCCGTGCAGGTCGACCACGGCGGCGCCGTTGCCGCAGATCGCCAGGCCGTGGCCGTGGACGTGGTCGCTGACGACATCCATCCAGCGGGCCGGGCGGCCGGTGACGAAGAAGACCTCGATACCCGCCTCCTCGGCCGCCGCCAGGGCCGCCACCGTGCGGGGGGACACCGACTTGTCGTCGCGCAGCAGAGTGCCGTCCAGGTCGGTGGCGATCAGCCGTGGCGGGACGGCGGAGGCCGGGGTCTCGGGCTGTCGAGTCGCTGAGGTCACCGGGCCATTCTCCCGCACTGTGCCCGCACGTCCGTGCGGGAGTGCGCACAGGTGAGTAGATACCGCCCCTACCAGGGCCGTTGCGCTCCGCGGTGCCTGCGGAGCCGCGGTGCCGACTCAGCGGAGCTGCGTCGGAGCCTCCATGGCGATCTGCTCGAAGATCTTCTCGTCGGCGGCGAAGTCGGAGTCCGGGATGGGCCAGTGGATCACGATGTCGGTGAAGCCCAGTTCCTGGTGCCGGCCCGCGAAATCGACGAACGCGCCGAGGGACTCCAGCGGACGGCCGCGGTCCGGGGTGAAACCGGTGAGCAGGATCTTGTCGATTCCGGCCGCGTCCCGGCCGATCGCCGCGCAGGCGTCGGCCAGCTTCTCGACCTGCCCGCGAATGGCGTGAACCGACTGCTCAGGAGTGCCGTTCTCGAACAGCTTGGGGTCGCCGGTGGTCACCCACGCCTGTCCGTACCGGGCGGCGAGCTTCAGCCCACGAGGACCGGTGGCCGCCACCGCGAAGGGCAGCCGGGGCCGCTGCACGCAGCCCGGGATGTTGCGCGCCTCGTGCGCCGAATAGAAGTCGCCCTTGTACGACACGGAGTCCTCGGTGAGCAGCCGGTCCAGCAGCGGAACGAACTCCCCGAACCGCTCGGCACGCTCACGCGGGGTCCACGGTTCCTGCCCGAGCGCGGTGGCGTCGAAGCCGGTCCCGCCCGCGCCGATGCCGAGGGTGACGCGCCCGTCGGAGACGTCGTCGAGAGAGATGAGGTCCTTGGCGAGGGTTACCGGGTGCCGGAAATTCGGCGACGTGACGAGGGTGCCCAGGCGCATCCGCTCGGTGACGGCAGCGGCGGCGGTCAGCGTCGGTACGGCACCGAACCACGGGCCGTCCCGGAAGGTGCGCCAGGACAGATGGTCGTAGGTGAAACCGGTGTGGAAGCCGAGTTGCTCCGCGCGCTGCCATGCCTCGCGGCTCCCCTCGTTCCAGCGGCGGTACGGGAGGATCACGGTGCTCAGGCGCAGGCTCATGATTCCTAGGCTATGCGTCTGTCCGTGTTTCACGTGAAACCGTCACTGTATGCGGCTGTTGAGCCACGGCGTGAGGGTGATCATCGAGATCCACTCCTTGTGCGTCCGGTCGCCGGGCAGAGGTACCACCAGGCGGCAACTGGGCGGGAAGCTGCGGGTCTTGACGTAGGCGTGGCCGTCGAAGACGGAGCGGAGGAAGGCGGGGACGTCGTCGCGGGCGATGTCGGGGCAGTCGATGCCCTCGACCGTGATCAGGGCGTCGTCCTCGGGATAGAGCCGCACGCTCACGCGCGGCAGTCCGCCGAACTCGATGTAGGCCTCGTGCGGGAGCGAACCGTCCGGGTCGGTGGTGACGCCGAAGCCCGCGGAGGTGCGGCGTGAGGTCTGGTCGGCGCCGATGTCATGGGTGACCTCGATCTCACGCGCGTACTCGGACGCGATGGCGCGGAGGGCGGTGACGGCGGCCTCGGTGGTCGGGAAATGGTCCATACCACTGATCATGCCGGGGGCGGTGCCGCTGAGGCCATACCGGGGAGGCACTCCTCAGGCCGCACGGAGTCAGTGGGATTCGGGAAACCGCAAGTACCGCACGGGTACCGACTCCGTGAGCCACACGCCGTTCTCGCTGACCCGGAACACCTGGCCGTGCTTGTGCATCGTGCCCGCGTCCACGGAGAGCACGACGGGGCGGCCGCGGCGGGCGCCGACGCGGGTCGCCGTCTCCCGGTCGGCGGAGAGGTGTACGGCGTGACGGTTCATGGGCCGGAGCCCCTCGGCCCGGATCGCGTCCAGGTTGCGTGCGACCGTGCCGTGGAAGAGGTACGGCGGTGGGATGGCCGGGGGCAGTCCGAGGTCGACCTCGATGCTGTGGCCCTGGCTGGCGCGGATACGGGTGCCCTCGATCGCGAAGCGGCGCTTGTCGTTCGTGACCACCACGTGGTCGAGTTCTTCGCGGTTGAACCGGAACCCGTGTGCGGTACAGGCGGCGATCAGCGTGTCGATCTCGACCCAGCCGGCCTCGTCGAGGGTGAGCCCGATCCGCTCGGGTTGGTGGCGCAGATGCTTGGAGAGGTACTTCGACACCTTCACGGTGCGTCTTTCATCCATCCGCTCAGCATGACGGGAGAGACGTGGATCACGCACTTTCTTTTGTGGCCGATGTTTGATCCACAACCAACTGTAGTTATCCACAAGGGAATTGGCGTTTCTGTGGATAACTCCCTGTCATGTCACCCCAGTTCGTCAAGATCGGCTGGGGACACCGCCTTTGGCATGAGCGCATCCAACGCCCTTGCCCGCAGCTCCCGTTCGGCAGCCAGCGCGACGAACTCTGCCGCCTTCGCAGGGCCAACCAACGCCTCCACGGCCCGCATTGTCGTTTCGGGAACGGCCACGGAACGTGACGAGGACACGGATCGCGAAGGCTCCGCCGCCCCGAGGTGCCGGCGCAGGGGCCGGTTCGCGAACAGGCGCATCGCGCGGGCGAGTTCGGCGTCCACGGTCTGCCGCGCGAGCGGCCGCAGTCGTCGTACGAGTGAGGCCGCCTCGGTGGCGTCCGCGTCGGTCGGACGGTGCGAGCCGTCGAGGTAGCGGGCGAAGACGTGCTCGGTGGTGAACTCCAGGAAACGGGAGGCGATGTGCTCGACCTGGACCCTCAACTCCCGTAGGTGGGACGAGATCGCGGGCAGGGGGACCCCGGAGGCGTACAACTCGACGGCCACCGCCAGCTCTTGGGGGCTCGGTACGAGGAAGGAGTCGGTGTCTCCGGGGACCGGCTCCAGTACGCCGAGTTCGATGGCTTCGGCGACGGCCGCGTCGTCCGGGCTGTCGCCGAAGCGCTGCTCCAGCTCGGCGCGCGAGATCCGGACCGCCTCCTCGTCGGTCCACGGCCCGTCGACCTCGGCGGCCAGCCCGAGCACCCCGCCCAGTCCCCGGCCCGCGTCCCAGGCGTCCAGCAACTCCTTGATGGAGGCCAGGCCGTAGCCGCGGTCGAGAAGGTCCGCGATCTGCCGGAGCCGGGCGAGATGGACGTCGGCGTACACATTGGCCCGGCCCCGCCGCTCGGGGCGGGGGAGCAGGCCGCGGTCCTGGTAGGCACGGATCGTCCGGACGGTGGCCCCGCTGAGATGCGCGAGGTCCTCGATCCGGTAGGAGACCTCTCTGGGGCTGGGGCTAGGACTGGAGCCGGTGCCTGGGCCGGAGTTGGAGTCAGCGCCGGGGCGAGAGGGGCGGGAGCCCGAATCGGGGCCGCTCTCTGCGCGTTGCCCGGAGCCGGACCTGGAGCCCGAAGCCGAACCTGAGCCGGAGCCGGGCGCGGAGCAGGAACCCGGATTGGACCCGGTCCCCGACCCGGCCACCGCACCTGGCCGCGCCCCGGACCCGACCGTTGCCCGTGGCCCGCCCTCGCCCCCAGCTGCTCCCCTGACCCCATCCTCGTTGCCGCCCGCGGCCGCCCCGGACCTCACGCAGCCCCCGCCCGTGCCGCCGGTGACCTTCTCAGGTACTCCACCGCCCGGTTCAACGACCCCTCCCGCGACGGATGGTAGGAGCGCCGCAGATAGCGGGGGACGGCCGCGCCGAGTGAGCGCCAGGTGGGCAACAGGCCTTTTCGTACGGCCTTGTTGTGCGCGGCGAGCGAGTAGCGGACGCGGCCCGCGAGTTGGGGGTCGTGGCGTATCAAGTAGGCCGTGCCCCAGGTCCACATGGCGAGCATCACGGGCGCCGTCACCGCCATGCCGGCGACACGGCGGGCGTAGCGGGGGAGGCCGTGGCCTCCGCAGTGCTGGAACATGTCGTAGGCGACCGCGCGGTGTTCGACCTCCTCGGCGCCGTGCCAGCGCAGCAGGTCGAGCATGATCTCGTCGGCGCCGCCCCGGTCGAGGGCCTCGGCGGCCAGTATCCAGTCGCCGAGCACCGCCGTGAACTGCTCGATCGCCGCGACGACCGACAGCCGGAAGCGCAGCCACTCCCGCTCCGGCACCGGCGCGCCGAGCGGTGGGCGTTCGCCGAGCAGCCGTTCGAAGAGGAAGTCGACGTACCGGGTGAAGTCCGCGGTGTCGAGCCGCTGGGCCGCGAGATGGTCCAGCACGTGCGCGTGCTGGACGCTGTGCGTGGCCTCCTGGCCCATGAACCCCTTGACGTCCGCGAGGAGTTCGGGGTCCCTGACCAGCGGCAGGCCCTCCTTGAAGACCTTCACGAACCACCGCTCCCCCGCCGGCAGCAGCAGATGCAGCACGTTGACGACATGGGTGGCGGTCGGCTCGTCCGGTATCCAGTGCAGGGGCGTGCGCGACCAGTCGAAGCAGACCCTGCGCGGGACGATCGCGTGCTGCTCGCTCTCGGAGGTCACAGCGGCGGTTCCAGGCGGGCCATCGCCCGCAACGCGCGCGGGGCGAACCGGGACATCAGATGGGCGCCGCGCGCCTCCGGGGTGACGGGCACGACGGCCTCGTTGCGTACGACCGCCCGCAGGATCGCGTCGGCGACCTTCTCCGGCGGGTAGTTCCGCAGCCCGTACAGCCGCGCCGACTTCTTCTGGCGCCGTTTCTCCTCGTCGGCGTCGACCCCGGCGAAGTGCGCGGTCGAGGTGATGTTGGTGTTGACGAGGCCCGGGCATATCGCCGAGACGCCGATCCCCTGCCCAGACAGCTCCGCGCGCAGGCACTCGCTCAGCATGAGCACGGCCGCCTTGGAGGTGCTGTAGGCGGGCAGTGCCTTGGAGGGCTGGAACGCCGCCGCCGACGCGGTGTTGACGATGTGGCCGCCCTGGCCGCGCTCGGCCATCTGTTTCCCGAAGAGCCGGCACCCGTGGATGACGCCCCACAGGTTGACGTCCAGGACCTTCTTCCAGTCCTCCGGGGTGGTGTCGAAGAAGGAGCCGGAGAGTCCGATTCCGGCGTTGTTCACCAGGACGTCCACCACGCCGTACTCGGTGGCGACCTTCTCGGCGAGCTTCTCCATGGCCTGCTCGTCGGAGACGTCGACCGTCTCCGCCCAGGCCTCGGGGGCGCCGATCAGCCGGGCCAGCTCGGCGGTGCGGGCCGCGCTCTCCGTGTCCCGGTCGACGGCCACCACGCGCGCGCCGGACTCGGCGAAGGCGAACGCCGTGGCCCGCCCGATGCCGCTGCCCGCGCCCGTGACCAGCACGAGCTGCCCGCCGAACCGCTCGACGTACTTGCCGGTCGCCGGTGTCGACCTGGGGCGATCGCCCTCGTTGGCGGTCACGAACTCCGTGATCCAGGACGCCAGTTGATCGGGGCGCGTACGCGGGATCCAGTGCTTGGCCGGGAGCGTGTGGCGCACCAACCCCGGTGCCCACAGCTCCAGTTCGTCGTAGAGCCGCTCCGAGAGGAACGCGTCCCCCAGGGGCGTGACGAGCTGCACGGGCGCGTGCGCGTACGCGTCGGGGCGTGGCCTGCGCAGCCTCGCCCGGACGTTGTCCCGGTACAGCCAGGCGCCGTGGGCCGCGTCCGTGGGAAGCGACGACGTCGGGTAGTCGCCGCGGGGGATCTTCTCGACGCGCTCCAGGATCTTCGGCCAGCGTTTGCCCAGGGGGCCGCGCCAGGCGAGTTCGGGCAGCACGGGCGTGTGCAGCAGGTACACGTACCAGGACTTGGCGCCCTGGCCGAGGAGTTGGCCGACGCGGCGCGGGGTGGGCCGGGTCAGGCGCTTGTTGATCCAGTGGCCGAAGTGGTCGAGGGAGGGCCCGGACATCGACGTGAAGGAGGCGATCCGGCCCACCGTGCGCTCGACGGTGACGAACTCCCAGGACTGCACCGAGCCCCAGTCGTGTCCCACCAGGTGCACCGGCCGGTCCGGGCTGACCGCGTCCGCGACCGCCAGGAAGTCGTCCGTGAGCTTCTCCAGGGTGAACCCGCCCCGCAGCGGCTCCGGGGCCGTCGACCGGCCGTGGCCCCGGACGTCGTAGAGCACGACGTGGAAGCGGTCCGCGAGCCGGGACGCGACCTCGGACCACACCTCCTTGCTGTCGGGGTAGCCGTGCACCAGGACGACCGTGGGGCGCGAGGGGTCCCCCAACTCGGCCACGCACAGCTCGACTCCGCCGGTCCGCACCCAGCGCTCGCGCGCACCCTCAAGCGTCACTTGTCCTCCGCCCAGCGCCGCACGTGAGGCAGATCGTCGTCGAGCCAGAAGGCGCTCTGTTCGGGGTCCTTGGAGTCGGTGACGACCAGGATCTCCTCGAACTTGGCGCCCGTGCCCCGGAATCCGAGATGCGGTTCGACCGCCCACAGGCCCGGGTGCGGGGGATGATCGGAGAAGCGGTACGGCGACCAGAGCGGGGACCAGCCGTCGCGGTGGCCGTGCAGCGCGTCGCTCGCGAGGCCCTTCAGGGACTGGGTGCCGAACCCGAACAGCCTGGGGGACCAAGGGCGTTCGGCGACCCGGTCGACCTTGTGCGCGATCACGCCGAAGGGGTACGCGCGGTGCCGGTTGGCGTAGCCCTGGCGGACCATGAGGCGGTCCACGTCCTCGTAGATCTCGCGCAGCGGTCGCCGCTCGCGCACCTCGCGCAGGAGCAGCGCGCGATGCGCCTCCAGGTCGGCCATCAGCCTGTCCTGCACCGGGTTGGCGCCCAGGGAGCCCGAATAGCCGATGTCGGCCGTGAAGCCCTTGTACACCGGGGCCATGTCCAGGATGAACGGCATCCCGGGCTCCAGCCGGCGGCCCGTGGGGAAGAACTGCAGCGGCACCCGGAAGTTCGTGAACGCCGTGCGGTCGCCGAACCAGGCGAAGGGCAGATGGAACCAGTCCCGCACGCCCCGCGCGCGCAGCCACGACCGCTGCATCCGCGCCGCGTCGCGCTCGCTCACCCCGGGCTCCAGCCGGGCCGCGACGGCTTCGGCGCATTCGTACGCCAGCCGCTGGACCTCCCTGAACCCCCGCAGTTCCGCGGAGAGTTCGCGTGTCACCGCCGTAGTCATGCCACCGCCCCACCTGTCCACACCGACTGCGGTACGTGCTCGTAACTTGACACTCGTGAATGTGACAGTTGTTAGAGGCTGCGTCAATAGGCGTGATCTCTACCTGTGGACAACCGCGAGGGTGACGCTGGGTAGCCCTCAAGCAGGGGATCCCCTACGGACCCGTACGCCTGGAGTCTGACGTGAGGACAGCTCTGCGGGGTGACGACCGTAGTGGTCCGCGTCACTACCTTCGTAGACGTGACTGTGATCGCGACCGAAAGCCTGAGCAAGCGGTTCCCACGGGTGACCGCGCTTGACCGGCTCTCCGTGGACGTCGGACCCGGTGTTACGGGGCTCGTCGGTGCCAACGGAGCCGGCAAGTCCACCTTGATCAAGATCCTGCTGGGTCTGTCCCCCGCCTCCGAGGGCCGAGCCGAAGTGCTCGGCCTCGATGTCGCCACCAAGGGTGCCGACATCCGCGAGCGCGTCGGGTACATGCCGGAGCACGACTGTCTGCCGCCCGACGTCTCGGCCACCGAGTTCGTCGTCCACATGGCGCGCATGTCCGGCCTGCCGCCGGCCGCGGCGCGCGAGCGCACCGCGGACACCCTGCGCCATGTCGGTCTGTACGAGGAGCGCTACCGCCCCATCGGCGGCTACTCGACGGGCATGAAGCAGCGCGTCAAGCTCGCGCAGGCCCTCGTCCACGACCCGCAGCTGGTCTTCCTGGACGAACCGACCAACGGCCTGGACCCGGCCGGCCGTGACGAGATGCTCGGCCTCATCCGCCGCATCCACACGGACTTCGGCATCTCGGTGCTGGTGACCTCGCACCTGCTGGGCGAATTGGAGCGCACCTGCGACCACGTGATCGTGGTCGACGGCGGCAAGCTCCTGCGCTCCAGCTCCACCACGGACTTCACCCAGACCACGACGACCCTGGCGATCGAGGTCACCGACACGGACGACCACCCGGACGGCACCCGCTCGGTGCGCGACGCGCTCCACGCGCGCGGGGTGGACACCCACGACAGCAGCGGCCTGCCGGGCGCGGGCCACGTCCTCCTCCTGACGGCCACGGGCGAGGAGACGTACGACGTGGTCCGGGACGTGATCGCGGACCTCGGCATCGGACTGGTGCGCATGGAGCAGCGCAGGCACCACATCGCCGAGGTCTTCACCGACACCGGTACCGACACGGGCACCGACAACGACGCAGAGCGGAAGGAGGCCGTAGGCCATGGCAATTGACCAGCCCCTGGTCCCCCAGCCGGGCGACCAGACCCGTATCCACAACATCGGCTACCGCAGCTACAACGGCCCCCGCCTGGGCCGCGCCTACGCCCGCCGCTCCCTCTACTCGCAGTCCCTGCGCGGCGCCTACGGCCTCGGCCGCTCGGTGAAGTCCAAGGTGCTGCCCATGCTGCTGTTCGTGGTCATGTGCGTGCCCGCGGCCATCATGGTCGCCGTCGCGGTCGCCACGAAGGCGCACGACCTGCCGGTGTCCTACACGCGCTACGCGATCATCATGCAGGCCGTCATCAGCCTCTACGTAGCCTCGCAGGCACCCCAGTCGGTCTCGCGCGACCTGCGCTTCAAGACCGTACCGCTGTACTTCTCACGGCCGATCGAGACCGCCGACTACGTGAGGGCCAAGTTCGCGGCCCTGGCGTCGGCCATGTTCATCCTGACCGCCGCCCCGCTGATCGTGCTCTACGTAGGCGCCCTGCTCGCCAAGTTGGACTTCGTCGACCAGACCAAGGGCTTCGCCCAGGGACTCGTCTCCGTGACCCTCCTCTCGCTGCTCTTCGCCGGCATCGGCCTGGTCATCGCCGCGATCACCCCGCGCCGCGGCTTCGGCATCGCGGCCGTCATCGCCGTACTGACCATCTCCTACGGCGCCGTCTCCACCCTCCAGGCGATCGCCGACGCGCAGAACGCCACGAACGCCATCCCCTGGATCGGCCTCTTCTCGCCCGTCACGCTCATCGACGGTCTCCAGTCGGCCTTCCTGGGCGCGACTTCGGCGTTCCCCGGAGGCGTGGGCCCCACCCACGGAGAAGGCGTCGTCTACGTCCTCGCCGTCCTGGGCCTCATCGCCGCGACCTACGGCCTCCTGATCCGCCGCTACCGGAAGGTGGGCCTGTGACCACGCTCTCCATCGACCACGTCTCCCGCTGGTTCGGCAACGTGGTCGCCGTCAACGACATCACCATGACCGTCGGCCCCGGAGTCACCGGGCTGCTCGGCCCCAACGGCGCCGGAAAGTCCACCCTCATCAACATGATGGGCGGCTTCCTCGCCCCCTCCACCGGCACCGTCACCCTCGACGGCCAGCAGGTGTGGCGCAACGAACAGATCTACAAGCACATCGGCATCGTCCCCGAGCGCGAGGCGATGTACGACTTCCTCACCGGACGCGAATTCGTCGTCGCCAACGCCGAGTTGCACGGTCTCGGAGCCAAGGCCGCCCAGAAGGCGCTGGCCACGGTCGAGATGGAGTACGCGCAGGACCGCAAGATCTCCACGTACTCCAAGGGCATGCGCCAGCGCGTGAAGATGGCCAGCGCCCTGGTGCACGATCCGTCGCTGCTGCTGCTCGACGAGCCCTTCAACGGCATGGACCCGCGCCAGCGCATGCAACTCATGGACCTGCTGCGGCGGATGGGCGACGAGGGCCGCACGGTGCTGTTCTCGTCCCACATCCTCGAAGAGGTCGAGCAACTCGCCTGGCACATCGAGGTGGTGGTGGCCGGCCGGCACGCGGCCAGCGGCGACTTCCGCAAGATCCGCCGCCTGATGACCGACCGACCGCACCGCTACCTGGTCCGCTCCAGCGACGACCGCGCCCTCGCGGCCGCCCTGATCGCCGACCCGTCGACGTCCGGCATCGAGGTCGACCTGGCCGAGGGCGCGCTGCGCGTCCAGGCCGTCGACTTCGGCCGGTTCACGGTCCTGCTGCCCCGGGTGGCCAAGGACCACGGCATCCGGCTGCTCACGGTCTCGCCGTCCGACGAGTCTCTTGAATCCGTCTTCTCGTATCTCGTCGCGGCGTAGGAGGCCAAGAGATGTACGACCCCACAGTCGCCCGACTCACCTACCGGGCCCTGCTCGGCCGGCGCCGGGCCCTCATCCTGGGCGCCCTGCCCTTCCTGCTGATCGCGATCTCCGTGGTGGTGCGCGGCCTCGCCGGCGCCGACGACCAGACCGCGGTCGACGTCCTGGGCGGGCTCGGCCTCGCCACGATGGTGCCGATCATCGGCGTCATCGCGGGCACGGGCGCGATCGGACCCGAGATCGACGACGGCTCGGTGGTGTACCTGCTGTCCAAGCCGCTGAAGCGGCCCACGATCATCTTCACCAAGCTGATCGTGGCCGTCGCCGTCACCATGGTGTTCTCGGCGGTACCGATGCTGATCGCCGGCCTCATCCTCAACGGCAACGGACAGCAGATCGCCGTCGCCTACACGGTGGCCGCCCTGGTCGCCTCCATCGCCTACGCGGCACTCTTCCTGCTGCTCGGCACGGTCTCCCGGCACGCGGTGGTCTTCGGACTCGTCTACGCCCTCGTCTGGGAAGCCCTGTTCGGCTCCCTGGTCGCCGGCGCCCGCACGCTGAGCGTCCAGCAGTGGTCCCTGGCCGTCGCCCAGAAGGTCGCCGGCGGCGACCTGGTCACCTCGGACGTCGGACTGACCACGGCGACGGTGTTCCTCGTCGCGGTCACCGTGGGAGCCACCTGGTACGCCGGACAGAAGCTGCGCTCGCTGAAGCTCGCCGGCGAGGAATGACAGGTCCTGATCTTGACGGGGGCTTCATCTCTGTCCGGGCACACTGGGCAAACGGGACGCACGGCTGGGAGGACGGGGATGGCCGGAGAGGCGACGTACGGCGGCGGACAGGCGGAGTCCGGGGACGGCTGGGACAAGCTGGTCCTGGACGACGACTTCATACGGTCCGCCGAGACGGCCGAGCCGTCCGCCCGGGCCCGGATGCTCGCGGCGCGCTGGCGCAACGAGTCGCCCGAGCCACAGCCCTGGCGCTCGGACGAGCCGCCCGCCGGATGGTTCTTCAGCAAGGCGCGACGGCGCAGGTGGCGGCGGCGTTAGCGGGAGTCCGGCCGCGGGTTAATTGAGTGGCGTCCAACTCGGCGTACAGGCACAGTTGTTGTGTCGACGTCGGATCAGGCCGGCGCCACTTACCGGGAGAGGAGCTGGGCGATGTCCATGCACGGCAGTACGCCCAACTCCCTTCAGGGCAGCCCGCGGCGGTCTCCGGAGTAGTTACCCCTCCGTCGAGCCGCCCACCACGGGGAGCTGCCCGGGGCGGCCGCTTCGAGCACGCGATTCATTGTCGCGTGGGCCGCCCTCCCTTTCGCCCCCATCAGCAGGGGGCATTCTGCGCTGGGGCGGGTCGGTCGCGCGGACCGGTGCCACGAGGTGCCGCTCTCCGTGGGACGGGCGCCGCCCCAGCGGCATCACCTGTGCGAGACGTTGTCACTGGGACTGGACCGACTTTTTGGGGCCGCGGTTCGTCGAAGAGGCGTCCGGCGCTGCAGGCCGTGCCCACCCTCGGCTTCGCTCGAGCGAGGGACCCCATTGCCCTGCGGAACGACTGCCCACAGCGGTTGGGGCCGTTGGAGCGGTGGCGGTTGTAGCGCCTGCCACCTCCCCGGGCCCACCCTTCAGCCCAGCAACCGCTCCAGCACCACCGCGATGCCGTCGTCCTCGTTCGACGACGTCACCTCGTCCGCCACCGCCTTGAGTTCCTCGTGCGCGTTGGCCATCGCCACGCTGTGGGAGGCCCAGGCGAACATCGCGATGTCGTTGGGCATGTCGCCGAAGGCGATCGTGTCGGCGGCCTTCAGGCCCAGGCGGCGTGCCGCGAGGGACAGGCCCGTCGCCTTGGACAGGCCGAGCGGGAGCAGCTCGACGATGCCCGCGCCGGCCATCGCGACCCCGACGAAACCGCCCGCCGCTTGGCGGGCCGCCTCGGCGAGTTCGTCGTCCGTGAGGGTCGGGTGCTGGATGTAGATCTTGTTCAGGGGTGCGGTCCACAGGTCGGACGCGTCCGTGAACGGGGTCGAGGGGAGCGTGCCCGTGACCGCGTACCCGGGGCCGACCAGCACATCGCCGTCCAGGCCGTCCCGGCTCGCCGCGAGGTACAGCGGGCCGACCTCCGACTCGATCTTGGCGAGTGCCACCCCGGCGAGCTGCCGGTCCAGGGTCACCGACGTCAGCAGGCGGTGCGCCCCGGCGTCGTAGACCTGGGCGCCCTGGGCGCAGACCGCGAGGCCCTTGTAGCCGAGGTCGTCGAGGATGTGCCGGGTCCAGGGG
This sequence comes from Streptomyces sp. NPDC058469, assembly GCF_042721125.1. Lineage (NCBI taxonomy): Bacteria > Bacillati > Actinomycetota > Actinomycetes > Kitasatosporales > Streptomycetaceae > Streptomyces > Streptomyces sp. NPDC058469. The sequence goes on along the minus strand of NZ_JBHXME010000015.1, from coordinate 31,074 downwards.
GCCGCGCGGCCGGTCACCACGATGTGCGCGGCGCCGGCCTCCGTGGCCGCCGCGAGGGCGGCCCGGGTGCGCGGCGAGACCGACTCGTCGGAGCGTAGGAGCGTCCCGTCGAGGTCGGTCGCGATCAGCTTGTACGGGAAGCCGGTGCTCACTTGGCGACCGGTGACAGGACCTCACGGCCGCCCAGGTACGGACGCAGCACCTCGGGCACGCGCACGGAACCGTCGGGCAGCTGGTGGTTCTCCAGGATCGCCACGATCGTGCGCGGTACGGCGCACAGCGTGCCGTTGAGCGTGGCCAGCGGCTGCACCTTCTTGCCGTCGCGCAGCCGTACGGACAGGCGCCGGGCCTGGAAGCTGTCGCAGTTGGAGGCCGAGGTCAGCTCGCGGTACTTGCCCTGGGTCGGGATCCACGCCTCGCAGTCGAACTTGCGGGACGCCGACGAGCCCAGGTCGCCCGAGGCCACGTCGATGACCTGGAAGGGCAGTTCGAGGGCGGTGAGCCACTGCTTCTCCCAGTCCAGGAGCCGCTGGTGCTCGTTCTCGGCGTCCTCGGGGAGGACGTACGAGAACATCTCGACCTTGTCGAACTGGTGCACGCGGAAGATGCCACGCGTGTCCTTGCCGTACGTGCCGGCCTCGCGGCGGAAGCACGGGGAGAAGCCCGCGTAGCGCAGCGGCAGCTTCTCCGCGTCGAGGATCTCGTCCATGTGGTACGCGGCGAGGGGGACCTCGGAGGTGCCGACCAGGTAGAAGTCGTCCTTCTCCAGGTGGTACACGTTCTCCGCGGCCTGCCCGAGGAAGCCGGTGCCCTCCATGGCGCGCGGGCGGACCAGCGCCGGGGTCAGCATCGGGATGAAGCCGGCCTCCGTGGCCTGTGCGATCGACGCGTTGACGAGCGCCAGCTCCAGGAGGGCGCCGACGCCGGTGAGGTAGTAGAAGCGCGAGCCGGAGACCTTCGCGCCGCGCTCGACGTCGATGGCGCCCAGAGACTCGCCGAGCTCCAGGTGGTCCTTGGGCTCGAAGCCCTCGGCTGCGAAGTCGCGGATCGTGCCGTGCGTCTCCAGGACGACGAAGTCCTCCTCGCCGCCGACGGGCACGTCGGGGTGCACGAGGTTGCCGAGCTGGAGCGCGAGGCGCTTGGTCTCCTCGTCCGCCTCGTGCTGCTCGGCGTCGGCCGCCTTGACGTCGGCGGCGAGCTGGCCGGCCTGCTTGAGCAGCTCGGCCTTCTCGTTCGGGGAGGCCTTGGGGATGAGCTTGCCGAGCGACTTCTGCTCGGTGCGCAGCTCGTCGAAGCGGACGCCGGACGACCTGCGCCGCTCGTCGGCGGACAGGAGAGCGTCGACGAGCGCGACGTCCTCTCCACGGGCGCGCTGGGACGCGCGCACACGGTCGGGGTCCTCACGGAGCAGGCGAAGGTCAATCACGCGGACCAGGCTACCGGTGCCGAGTTCCGGCTCACGACTCACCATTCCGAACTGCGGCTTACATCCAGTTATGGGGTAATTGCGCAGAGTGTTCGCTCATGTCAAGGCGTGTCAATGAAAAGGCGTCCCGCTCCCTGGAACGGGGCAGGCGCGAGGCGGCCTGTTGACCCGAATCCCTTGTGGGAAACGGGACTTGAGGTCGCGGTTGTCCACAGGAATCCACATCCCGGAAGAGTTATCCACAGGGTGTGCGAAAGATCTGTGGACATCGGAAATGATCATTTCCAAGGGGTTTCGCGAGACGGGCAATTCCTGTCCCAAACGCACCTCCCACCCACTTTCGGGTGGAAATGCGTCGCTCCATAGGATTGCTCGAAGGAAACAGGTGGACGAAGAGTGACCTACGCGCCGGTGGACGCGTCGACGGCCTGTAGGGAGATTTGTCGACTGGATCGCACTTCGTTGTCGACTTGTCCCCAGGTCGAGAAGCGGACCTGTGGATAACTTCTGTGGATAACGAAGATACGCAGGTAGTACCGGGAGACTGCACAGGTACTACGGGTCAGAAACGGCCGTCCTGGCAGTGCGCGACCCAGTCGGCCGCCGCCAGGAACGCCTCGTCCGAGGTCGCCGGGAACAGCGGCCGCACCCCGTCCACGCCGACGTCCGCGCGGGGGTACGAACCGAGGAAGCGCACCTGCAGACAGATCCGCTTGAGCCCCGCCAGCGCCTCGGCCACCCGGCGGTCGGAGATGTGTCCCTCGGCGTCGATGCAGAAGCAGTAGTTGCCGATGCCGGCGCCGGTCGGACGGGACTGCAGCAGCATGAGGTTGATGCCCCGGGTGGCGAACTCGCCCAGCAGGTCGCGCAGACCGCCGGGGTGGTCGTCGCGCTGCCAGATCACGACCGACGTCTTGTCCGCGCCGGTCGGGGCCGCCGGGCGGGCGGGCCTGCCCACCAGCACGAACCGGGTCTGCGCGTTCTCCGCGTCGTGGATCTCGGTCTCCAGGGCTTCGAGACCGTACCGGGCGGCGGCGAACTCACCGGCGAAGGCCGCGTCGTAGCGGCCCTCCTGGACCAGGCGGGCCGCGTCCGCGTTCGAGGCCGCCGACTCCCACAGGGCGTCCGGGAGGTTCGCCTTCATCCAGTTGCGGACCTGCGGCTGGGCGGCGGGGTGCGCGGAGACCGTCTTGATGTCGGAGATCTTCGTGCCCGGCCTGACCAGCAGCGCGAAGGTGATCGACAGCAGCACCTCGCGGTAGATCATCAGCGGCGCGCCCGCGACCAGCTCGTCCAGGGTGGTGGTGATGCCGCCCTCGACGGAGTTCTCGATCGGCACGAACGCGGCCTCGGCCTCGCCGGTGCGCACCGCGTCCAGCGCGGACTGCACCGACACGTACGGGATCAGCTCCCGGGTGGCCGCCTCGGGAAGCGTCCGCAGGGCGACTTCGGTGAAGGTGCCCTCAGGGCCGAGATACGCGTAGCTGGCTGGCATGACCTCACCCTAATGGGCCTTGCGAAACCCGGTACACGCTTCCTCGCCCAGCCACCCCATAGGGCGACGGACTCACCCCTCCAGCAACCGCTGCCCCACGTACTCGCCCTCCGCCGCCCCGCCCGGCACCGCGAACAGGCCGCTCGCCTCGTGGCGGATGTACGTCGACAGGGCATCACCGCGGTCGAGTTTCCGCTGCACGGTGACGAAGCCGCGCAACGGGTCCGCCTGCCAGCAGACGAAGAGGAGCCCGGCGTCCGGGGTGCCGTCGGCGGCGATGCCGTCGTGGTACGAGAAGGGGCGCCGGAGCATCGCCGCGCCGCCGTTCTGGTCGGGCCGGGCGATGCGGGCGTGCGCGTTGATGGGCACGACCAGGGCGCCTTTCGCGTCGGTCTTCTCCAGGTCCATCGCGGTCGTCTCGCCGCCCCCGGACAGCGCCGCGCCGTTGGACTTGCGGCGCCCGACGACGTTCTCCTGGGCGCCGGTCGAGAGCTTCTCCCAGTCGTCGAGGAGCATGCGGATACGGCGTACGACGGCGTAGGAGCCGTTCGCCATCCACGCCGGGTCGGTCGAACCGGACGCCGGCACGAAGATCCGCTTGTCGAAGGTGGACTCCGTCGGCTTGGGGTTGCGGGTGCCGTCGAGCTGGCCCATCAGATTGCGGGCCGTCATGGTGTGGGCTGTCGCGCCCGGAGTCCGGTTGAAGCCGTTCATCTGCCAGCGGACCCGGGCCGCGCCGCCCGCGTCCTTCTGGATCGTGCGCAGGGCATGGAAGGCGACCAGCGCGTCATTGGCGCCGATCTGCACCCACAGGTCGCCGTTACTGCGCGCCTTGTCGAGGTGGTCGGAGGAGAAGTCGGGGAGCGGGTCGAGGGAGACGGGGCGCTGCTTCTCCAGCCCCGTACGGGAGAAGAAGGAGTTGCCGAAGCCGAAGGTGATCGTCAGCGACGAGGGTCCCGCGTCCCGGGCGACATCCGTGTCGTCCTGCGCCGCCGCCTCGCCCGCCATCAGCCGCTGGGCGGTCGTCGACCAGCGGCGCAGCAGGGCCGCCGCCTCCTTGCGGCTCGCGCCCGCCGCCAGGTCGAAGGCGACGAGGTGGCCGCGCGCCTGGAGGCCCTCGGTGATGCCGGGCTGATGTTTCCCGTGAAACATTGCCATGTCCTCGCCCAGCGAGGTGAGCGCTGTGGCCCCGGCGGGCGCGGACGCGTACCCCACGGCCCCGCCCGCCGCACCGAGCACGAGCCCGGTGGCACCGGCCGTACCGAGGAGCCGTCGGCGGGAAATGCCCTCCCCGGGGGAGGCGTTTTCGGAAACGGCCTCCCCGGGGGACGCCTCTGCGATGCGGGCCTCGGGAATGGACTGGTCAGGCATGGCGTGGTTCAGCCGATCTGCGCGTTCTTGTCGACGGTCGTCTGGTCGATGTCGGAGGTCCGCACGGTCACCGAGATCTTCCAGTCGCCCGCCATGGGGATCTGGATTCCGGTCGCGGCCCAGTGCCCGGTGGTGATGCGGTCGGGCGTCACGGGCAGCGGGCCGATCTTCTTGGCGGCGAGGGTGAAGGCGACCTTCACCTCGGGGACGTCGAAGGCCCGGCCGTTGGGGCGCTGCACATAGACGTGCATCTCGTTGCCGCCCACGCGCGCGGGGTCGAGGTCGAGCCGTATGACGCCCTTGCCGTCCGTGCCTCCGGTGTCGAACGACATGTCCAGGGTCAGGGCGCCGGAGGACGACGTGGCAGCGGACGAGGAGGAGGCCTTGGCCGCCTTGGCGTCCTCCTCCGTGCGGCCCGGTTCGCTGGCCGTCAGGGCCGTGGTGACGGCCAGGACGACGACGGCGACGGCGGCCTCGGCGAGGACCGAGCGGCGCAGCCCGAAGCGGACCGGGTCGGCGTCCCGCAGCCGCTTCTGCCGTGTGGTGTCCACGGCGGCCTGCTGGCGGGCGAGTTGGGCGGCGCGCTTGGAGTCGCCGGTCGTGGTGGACGCGGCGGTCACACCGGAGTCGGCCTCGGCGGACGTGGCGGTACTGGAGTCAGTGGACCCGGTGGACGTCGTAGTGCTGGAGTCGGCGGTCTTCGTGGACGCGCTGACGTGGGCCTTCTCCTTCTCCGGCTCGCGTTCCTCGACGACTGTCCCGGTCGTCTCGGCGGTCGCGGCCGCGTCCGCCAGGCGTGCCGTCCAGCGCCGCGAGATCGACGCGATGCCGACGAGCAGCGCCACGAGGCCGATCTTCACGAGCAGCAGTTGTCCGTAGCCGGTGTCGGTGAAGGCCGACCAGGAGCCGAGCTGGCGCCAGGACTGGTAGACGCCGGTCGCGACGAGCGCGAGGACGCTGCAGAACGCGATGCGCGAGAAGTTCTGTACGGCCGTCCGCCCGACCTGGTTGTCGGAGGGGGCCCGGTAGAGCGCGACGAGGAGGGCGGAGAGGCCGCCGAGCCAGGTCGCCACGGCCAGCAGGTGGACGACGTCGACGGGCATCGCGATGCCGGGCTGCAGCCCGGTCGAGGCGTGTTCGGCCAGCGCCCAGCTCGCGGCGAGCCCGGCGGCCACCACACCGCCGCCGATGGCCAGTCCGAAGGTGAGGTCCCGCTTCTCCTCGTCCTCCCTTGAATCAGGCAGCCGGCGCGCAGCGCCGTCGGTCAGGGTGGTGGTGGGAGACGGGCGGGCATACGCCCCGAAGAGCACGGCGATGAACAGCGCGGCGGCGGCGAGGAGCAGCAGCCGGGAGACGAGCGCGGCGCCCGTCTTGGTCTGGAGGACCTGGCCGAGGAGGTTCAGGTCGAAGATGTCGCCGACCTTCCCGGTGGTCGCGTACGAGCCGCGCAGGAGCAGCAGCCAGAGCGTGGCCGCGGTGAGCGTGACCCAGCCGGAGACGACCAGCCGCTGGAGGGCGCGCACGCCGGCGCCCCGCTGCCAGCAGGCCAGGATGAAGGCGGCGCCGCCGATCATGACGATGAAGCCGGCGTACGACATGTAGCGCCCGAAGCCGTACAGCCCGCCGACGAGTCCGCCGCCCACGTCCTGGTCGGAGACCGAGACGGTGGTCTTGGAGGGGGCGCCGACGGAGAAGGTGAAGGCGCCGGCGACGGGGTGGCTGTCGGCCGACACGACCTGCCAGGCCACCGTGTAGGTGCCGTCGGGCAGGCCGCTGTGGACCTGGATGGCGTACGTCGTACCGCTGATGTTGGACGGTTTGCCGACGTCGACGCGTGTGCCCTTCGGGTTGAGCACGCGCAGCGAGTCGTTGTTCGTCGAGACCTTCTCGGAGAAGGTGAGCGAGATCTGCGTCGGAGCCTTGTCGACCACCACCCCCGAACTGGGGTCGCTGCCGGTCAGCGCGGCGTGCGCGGAGGCCGGACCGGCCCCGGCGAAGAGCATGCCGGTGACGGCCAGGAGCAGCAGCACCAGATTGCGGACGCGGGGGGTGATGGTCGTCTTCAAGGTGGGGTCCCTCCCTCAGTGCCCGGTCGTGGGGTTGTACGTGGCCGACTTCACGGGCATCTCAACCGTGAGAGGGCCGGACTTGGCAAAGTGCAGCTTCACGGTCACGTGATCGCCCTGCTTCAGCGTGTGCTTCAGCTTGTCGAACATCAGGTGGTTGCCCCCGCTCTTGAACACGAGTTGACCGTGTGCGGGCACAGCGAGGGACGTCACCTCCTCCATCGCCTGGCCGACGGTCTCGTGCACGCTGACGGGACCGAGGTCGCTGGTGACGGAGGTCAACTCGTCCTTCGCGCCGCCCTGGTTGGCGATGTCCAGGAAGCCCGCCGCCATGTCCGAGACCGGCTGGGGCATGTAGGCGGAGCTGACGGAGAGCTGGGCCTTCGCGTCGTCCGAGCCGCCGCAGCCGGTGAGGACCAGCGTGCCGGTCAGCACCGCGACGGGCACGACGAACTGCCTCACGGAGTCTCCCCCTTGACGATCTTGGGGAGGTCCTTGGTGTAGTCGTCGACGGTGGTGTCCTGGCCGTAGAGCAGGTAGCCGCCGTTGGTCTTCGGGGAGAACGCGACGACCTGGGTGCCGTGGACCGAGACGAGCTTGCCGTTCTTGTCCTTCGTCGTCGGCTCGACGGAGATGCCCATCGTGCGGGCGCCGGCCTGGATGGTGGCGAAGTCGCCGGTCAGGCCGACGAACTGGGTGTCGATGCCCTTGAGCCACTTGCCGAGCTCGGAGGGGGTGTCCCGGGCCGGGTCGGTGGTGACGAACACGACCAGCAGCTTGTCCTGCTCGGCCTTGGGCAGCGACTTCTTGGCGACGGCGATGTTGTTCATCGTCAGCGGGCAGATGTCGGGGCAGTGGGTGTAGCCGAAGTAGACCAGCGTCGGCCGGCCCTTGGACTCGGCCCGGAGGTCGTACTTCTTGCCGTGCGTGTCCGTGAGCACCAGGTCCGGCTTCTCGAACGGGGTGTCGAGCACGGTGGCGGCCTGCGTCGCGGTGTCCTCGGAGACCACGGAGACGGGGCTCTTGCCGTCGTCGCCGCTGCCGCAGGCGGAGAGCGTCAGGGTGGCGGCGGCGAGCAGAACGGCCGCCGCGAACGTCTTCTTGCGCATAGAGAAATGTCCCAGTTGTGAGAGCTCCGGCGCGCACCGGGGTCGTACGCAAGAGTCGCACGGACCCCTGTGCGCGCCATGAAGCGGACGGGCCTCAGACGGTCGTACGCCGCCGACCGGCGAGGACGCCGTACGCCACGCCCGCGGCACCGACGACGATGCCGACCACGCCGAGGACGCGGGCGGTGGTGTCGGAGGAGCCGGCGGACGACGAGGTGGAGTCGGCGGCGGTGGTCTCGGTCTTCTCGGAGGCGTCCTCGGCGGTCGCGCCCGAGGCCGAGGCGGAGGTCAGCTCAAGCGTCGGAGCGGGGTTCTCGGGCTCCTTTTCGCCGTCCTTCTGCACCTCGATCCAGCGCACGACCTGCTTGTCGGAGTACGTCTGCAGCGCCTTGAAGACGAGCTGGTCGGCGTCCGTGGGCAACATGCCGACGGAGACCGGGAACTTCTGGAAGTAGCCCGGCTCGACGCCCTTGCCGGTCGCGGTCCAGGTGACCTTGGTGACGGCCTCGGTGATCGTCTCGCCGTGCATCTCGGCCGGCTTGGCCAGCTTCGACCTGGTGACCTTGACGGTCCAGCCGCTGATCGGCTCCGGCATCACGGAGGCCAGCGGGTGGTCTGTCGGGAAGCTGACTTCCAGCTTCGTGGTCGAGGCGTCGTCACGCTCGTTCGGGACCTTGAAGTCGACGACCGCGTAACCGCCCTTGACGGCCGCGCCCTCCGGCTGCACGGAGACGTGCGCGAAGGCGGGGGAGGACAGGACGAGCACGGCCGAGCCGGCGACGGCAGCGGCGGCGGCGATACGCGAGGTCTTGATGGACGTCATGGTCTTCATGGAAAGGAGCACTCCACTTCGAGTTCGAGTGAGTTCCGGTGGTGAAGAGGGGCGCGTGGTGTCCCGGGTGCGTCAGGGGTTTCCCGGCTGAAAGACACGGGCACGCGCGTGTGCCGCACGACGGCGGCCTCTCCACACACAGAAGGGAGTGCGGGGTCGGTGGTCGCGTCGCGTCAGGCGGCGAGGGTGTGTGCGGCGGCGGCCGGCGGGCCGCGGCGGATCACCGAGTGCTGGAGTGCGGTGGTGTGCGGCGCGGGCGGCGCGAACAGGGCGGTACGGCGCAGGCGCGGGCCCGCCTGGGGCGCCCCCGGCAGCCCGGCCCGCAGGGCGCGCACCAGGGCGAGCGCACCACGCAGGGACCGTACGAGCGCCCCTTCGGCGACGCCGTGCGCCGACAGTTCCATGAGACGCAGCAGCGCCAGGTCCCCGCGCCGCAGCAGCCAGCCCGCGGCGAGTGCCGCGAGGACGTGACCGAGCAGCATGGACAGGGACGGGAACAGCGACATCGAGGAGGCGGTGGAGGTGGACATGGCGTCCGCCGGGTGATGCATCGACCCCATGGAGCTCATCGAGCCCGTCGAACCCGAAGTCGGCAGCAGCCGCGCGTCGGTGAGGATCTGGTGGGCCTGCGCCGGGCTGATCGCCGCGGCGGTGGTCCCGCACAGGAGATGCGCGGCGCGTGCGACGAGCGTGGCGTCGGACGCCGACAACGCGCCGGTTGTCGATGTACCCGCGCTCTGACCGAGCCCGAACAGCGTGTGCAGCACGGTCTGTCCGACCGCGAGCAGCGCCGTGATCCCCGGCAGCGAGCGCTCGCGCCCGGCGAGCGGGGCCACGACGAGGAACGTGACGAGGAAACCCGCGCCCAGTGTCCACAGCGGAACGGTGGCGCAGGAGGCGATCGCGTGACCGGCCGCGGCCAGCACGGCACAGACCGCGGCGAACACCGCGGCCCGCAGGACCCGGAGTTCACCTCCGGAGCGCGCCGTACGTGGGTGGGGGGCAGTCATGGCGGGCTCATCATCGCACCGGCCTTATCGCCGTCCTACGGCAGGTCCGCAACATCGGGACCATGGTGTGTCGTAGCTCACAAAGATCACTCTCCGACGTGAGCTACCTCCAGATACACCAATTACGTTTGGGACACATCCCCCATATGGGCGGCATCACGTCAACTCCGTGCTTACACAGGGGCACTGGCGGCAATAGGTATCACTATGTCGAGCCGCGGCCGGGAGGCTGGAGCATGAGCATCTGGTGGTCACTCCATCTGAGGCGCGAGGCCGCGAGCGTGCCGCTCGCGCGGCGGCTGCTTCTCGGCACGATGGAGACCGCGGGCGTCGACCCGGACATCTCCTACGACCTCTCCGTCGCCCTGAGCGAGGCGTGCGCCAACGCCGTCGAGCACGGCGGCGACACCGCCCACGGCGCGCGCTCGGAGGCGTACCGGGTCACCGCGTACCTCGACGGCGAGACGTGCCGTATCGAGGTCGCGGACTCGGGACCCGGTTTCGCCCGCACCCAGTCCGTCCGCCCGGCCCCGAGCGAGGCCGAGAATGGCCGCGGCCTGTGTCTCATCCAGGAACTCGCCGACCACGTCCACATCGGCAACAAGCCGGGTGTGGGCGGCGCGGTGGTGAGCTTCGACAAGATCCTGAAGTGGCGGAAGGACGCGCCGCTGATGGCGGTGTAGCGCGTAAGGGGCGCATGGTTCCGGCCGACTTCAGCTTTCTGAGCATTCTTACCTTGCGCACAGCGCATGCTCACGTCCTTGACGGCGGCCGTCCCTAGCTTCGTGATCATGACGGGAAACCACAAAGACAAGACCCTCAGCCGGCGTCGAGCCCTCGCGGTGACCGGCGGGACGGTCGCGGCCGGCGGGCTGGTGGCGGCCGGGTTCCAGTCGGCGTTCGCGGACACCGCGGACACGACGGCCGACGCGGACGCCACAGCCTCGGCGAGTGCGACCGGTTCGACCGGCAGTGAGTGCATGACGCTGATGACGAGTGTCACGGAGGGCCCCTACTACCTCGACGGTGCCTTGGTGCGCAAGGACATCACCGAGGGCAAGGCGGGCGTCCCGCTCACCCTGCGCCTGACCGTGGTCGACGCCACGGACGGCTGCACCCCGGTCAAGGGCGCGGCCGTGGAGATCTGGCACTGCGACGCCTGGGGCTACTACTCCGGCTACACCACCGCCAACCCCGGCGGCTCGGCCCCCGCGGAGAGTGAGGAGGGAGACTCCGCGAACGACCAGACCTATCTGCGCGGTTACCAGGTCGCCAACGCCAACGGGGTCGTCAAGTTCGAGACGATCTTCCCGGGCTGGTACACGCCCCGCACCTGCCACATCCACGTCAAGGTGCACACCGGCGGCGAGAAGGAGGACGGCACCTACGAGGGCGGCAAGGTCAACTACACCGGCCAGCTGTTCTTCGCCGACGACATCGCCGAGGAGATCTTCACGCTGGAGCCGTATGCCAAGCACACGGGCTCGTACACCGTCCTCGCGGACGACATGGTCTACGACGGCGGCGGCGCCTCCAGCGGCCTGCTCACCCTCAAGGCCGTGCACAAGAAGGACCCGTCCAAGGGCTACAAGGGCTCGCTGACCCTCGGCGTCGACCCGGACGCGGAGAACACGGGCGCGGGCGGCGGCGGAGGCGGTACGCCTCCGAGCGGCACCCCGACGGGTACGCCGCCCAGCGACAGCACCTCCCCCTCGGCCTCCCCCTCCTCGTAAGGTATGACGATGACGAGCCGCGAGGACGAGGCGCTGGCGCGGGCCGCTGTGGACGCGCTCACCGGGCAACTGGCGCTGGCTCCCAAGCCTGGGCTGCCCGACCCGCGCGACCTGGCCGCCCGTACGACCCGTGTGGACCACTGCGCCCTGCGCTGGTCCGCCAAGGCGCTGGCACCCGGCCTCGCGGCGATGGCGGCCGCCGCCCGCCGCACCGGCGAGCCAACTCTCGTGCTCCGCGCGGAACTCGGTGCGATCGGCCGCTGCACGGAACACTCCGTCGCGCTCGCCGGCGGCGGCCACCGCGGCGCCCTGTGGGCCCTCGGCCTGTTGGTCGCGGCGGCCGCCCTGGACCCTCACGCCGGGGCCAAGGACGTCGCCGCGACCGCGAAGCGCATCGCCGCCCACCCCGACCGACGCGCCCCGCGCAGGCCCTCGCGCGGCTCGTCGATCTCGGTGAAGTACGGGGCGGCCGGCGCGCGGGGCGAGGCGAAGGCCGGATTCCCGCACGTACGGCGGGCGTTGGACATCCTCGCCACGACCCGCGCGGCCGGGGCGACGGAGACACAGGCCCGCCTGGACGCCCTGCTCACGGTGATGTCCACCCTCCAGGACACCGAACTCCTGCACGCCGTAGGCCCGTTGGGCCTGCGTCACGTCCAGGCGGGGGCCCGCGGCGTCCTGGAAGCGGGCGGCACGGCGACGGCGGCGGGCGCGGAGGCCCTGACCGCCTTCGACACCGACCTCCACGCGCGCGCGTGGAGCCCTCGCGGCAGCGCGGGGCTCCTGGCGGGCGCGTTGTTCCTGGACTCTTTACCGGTCAACTCACCGGCACGGGCCGCCTGAACCTGAAGAGGACCGATACCGGTCAACTCACCGGCACGGGCCGCCTGAACCTGAAGAGGACCGATACCGGTCACTCACTGGCGTGGGCGGCGTGATCGGACCGGTGCCGGTCAACTCGCCGGCGCGGGCTGCCTGATCACCTCGCCCGCCTCTCCCTCCGCATCGGCCTCACGACCGGCGCCGGCTGCCCTCCGCGCCGCCGGCCCCATCGCGTACGACGCCACCAGGGTCGCCCCGCCCAGCAGCAGCCAGCCCGGCGTCCCCCACTCCAGGAGGAGGGACGTCAGCACCAGGGGACCCATCGTCCTGGCCACGGTGACGCCGGTGCCGAAGAAGCCCTGGTACTCGCCCACCCGGTCGGCAGGGGCCAGGTCGAAGGACAGTTGCCATGAACCCGCCGACTGCCCCATCTCGGCGGCTGCTTGGAGCACCGCCCCGACCACCAGCGCCCCCACGGCCACCCACGGCGACGCGCCCGCCGACAGCGCGAACACCGCGCAGGCCGCCAGCATGATCCAGCCGGACCGCCGTACCGCGCGAGTGGCCGACGCGAGTCCCGTGATGCCGCGGGCCGTCCGCACCTGGAAGACCATCACCGCACCGGTGTTGAGCACGAACAGCGCGGAGACCAGCCAGGTCGGCGCGTCGGTCTGCTCGGCGATCCACAGCGGCAGCCCGAGGCTGAGCAACGGCATCCGCAGCAGCAGCACGGTGTTGAGCAGCGTGACGACGACGTACGGCCGGTCCCGCAGCACACCGAGGCCGCCGTCGGCCTTCCTCACCTGGACGCCCCGTACCGACGGCAGCCGCACCAGCAACCCCGCGCACACCAGGAAACTCACCGCGTCCAGCGCGAACACCCCGAGGTACGCCGACCGCGTCCCCGCCCGCAGTGCGAGCCCGCCGAGGCCCGCGCCCACCGCGAGACCGGCGTTCAGCGTCGACTGCAGATGCGCCAGCAGCCCGGTCCGCTCCCCGGCGGACACCAGCCCCGCCAGCAGCGCCTGCCGGGCCGCCGCGAGCCCCGACTGCGCGGAGGCGTAGGCACACGCGGCGATCACGAACGGCACGAATCCCCGTACGACGAGGAAGGACGCCACCGCGAGCCCCGTCGCCAGCGCCAGCAGCACCGCCGTACCGCGCGCCCCGCGCCGGTCGGCCAGCCGCCCCAGAGGCACCCCGACCAGCGAACCGACGGCCCACGCGAGGGTGAGCCCGAGTCCCACACGCGCGGGGGCGAGCCCGACGACGTGGGTGAAGTACAGCGCCGAGGTCACGTAGTAGGCGCCGTCGCCGACGGAGTTGGCCAACTGGGCCAGCGCGAGGGTGCGTTGCGGGCCCGCGGGTGGGACGAGTGAGTTCGTCATGTCTACGACGGTAGAGCTCGGTTGGATCCGTAAGAAGGCCCACTCGGTCGCTCTGTCATTGGCCCAATTCGGAAGCCCGCCTGGTCCCGTCAGGCCCCCGCCAGAAACCCGCCCGGTCCCCTCAGGCCCCCTCCAGCACCCGCCCCAGCACCTCCAACGCCTCCGGATACACCCGCTCCCGAGGCGTCCCGTACCCCACCACAAGCCCCTGCGGCCGCCCGGCGTCCCCGCCCTCGCCCGCCGCATGCCAGTGCTCACCGAGCCGCCCGACCGCGAGGCCCTCCTTCTCGGCCCGCGCCAGCACGGCCTCCTCGTCGGCGACCTCCACCAGCGCGTGCAGCCCGGCCGCGATGCCGTGCACGCTTCCGTGCGCCCCCAGCCGGCCGAGGAGCTGGTCGCGGCGGCGCCGGTACCGCAGTCGGCACGCGCGCACGTGACGGTCGTAGGCATGGCTGTCGATCAGCTCGGCGAGCGCCAACTGGCCGATGGTCTCGGTGTGGTGGTCGCTGTGCAGCTTGGCGTCGGCGACCGCGTCGACCAGGTGCGGCGGCAGCACCATCCAGCCGAGCCGCAGCGCGGGCCCGAGCGTCTTGGAGGCGGTCCCCAGGTACACGACCTGCCCCGGCGCCATCCCCTGGAGCGCGCCCACGGGCTGGCGGTCGTAGCGGAACTCCCCGTCGTAGTCGTCCTCGACGATCAGCCCGCCACGCGCGCGTGCCCAGTCGGTCAGCGCCCGTCTGCGCTCGGGATGCAGGGTGACGCCGGTCGGGTACTGGTGGGCCGGTGTCACCACCACGGCCGCCGCGTCCCCCAAGTCCTCGGCGCAGGCGCCCCGTTCGTCGACCCGCACGGGCACCACGCGCCCGCCGTTGTGCCGCACCACCTCCCGGTGGAACGGCAGCCCCGGGTCCTCCATGGCGACATCGGCGACACCACGGCCCGCCGCCGCGTCCAGCACGCGCGTGAGGAGCGCGAGTCCCTGCACGTACCCGGAGGTGATCACGATCCGCTCCGGCGGCGCGATCACCCCGCGCGCCCGCCCCAGGTACCCCGACAGCGCGGTGCGCAGTTCGATACGGCCGCGCGGATCGCCGTAGTCGTACGCCAAGGAGGGTGCCGTCGCGATGGCGCGGCGCAGCGAGCGCAGCCAGGCCGCCGCCGGGAACGCGCCGACGTCGGGGCTGCCGGGCCGTAGGTCGAAACGGGGTACACGCGCGCGTGCCGCCGCGCCCGGGGCCTCCGCGTCGACGGAGGGCAGCAGCGCGACCTGGGTGCCCGAGCCCTGGCGCGCGGTCAGATAGCCCTCGGCGACGAGCTGGTCGTAGGCCGCCTTCGCGGTGCCCCGGGAGACGCCCAGTTCGGTCGCGAGGCGTCGGGTGGCGGGGAGACGGGTCCCCGGGGCGAGCCGGCCGTCCCGTACGGCGTCCCGGAGCGCGCGTTCGAGACCGACCCGGCGGCCTCCCTCGGGGTCGGGTTCCAGATGCAGGTCGACCCCGACGCCGGACCAGAAGTCGTTCACGAAAAAGCCCTCCCCCTAGGCGCGTTCATGAAAAAAGCCCTCCCCCTAGGCACACGATCGGCACACGAATGGCCGGGCACCGCATGTGTGCCCGGCCATCAGTCTTGTATCAGCCGTCAGCCGTCGACTGTCAGCCCTTGAGGGACGCCATCCAGCTCTCGACCTCGGCCGAGGTGCGGGGCAGGCCGTCGGACAGGTTCCGGTTGCCGTCCTCGGTGACGAGGATGTCGTCCTCGATACGGACGCCGATGCCGCGGTACTCCTCGGGGACGGTGAGGTCGTCGGCCTGGAAGTACAGGCCGGGCTCCACCGTGAGGACCATGCCGGGCTCCAGGGTGCCCTCGACGTACGTCTCGGTCCGCGCGGCGGCGCAGTCGTGGACGTCCATGCCGAGCATGTGACCCGTGCCGTGCAGCGTCCACCGGCGCTGGAGGCCCAGCTCCAGGACGCGCTCCACGGGGCCCTCGACAAGACCCCACTCGACGATCTTCTCGGCCAGCACGCGCTGCGCCGCGTCGTGGAAGTCGCGGTACTTGCCGCCCGGCTGCACCGCCGCGATACCGGCCTCCTGGGCCTCGTACACGGCGTCGTAGACCTGCTTCTGGATCTCGCTGAAGCGGCCGTTGACCGGCAGCGTGCGGGTGACGTCGGCGGTGTACAGGGTGTGCGTCTCGACGCCGGCGTCCAGGAGGAGCAGGTCGCCGGAGCGGACCGGGCCGTCGTTGCGCACCCAGTGCAGGGTGGTGGCGTGCGGGCCCGCGGCGCAGATCGAGCCGTAGCCGATGTCGTTGCCCTCCACGCGCGCGCGGAGGAAGAACGTGCCCTCGATGTAGCGCTCGCTCGTGGCCTCGGCCTTGTCGAGGACCCTGACCACGTCCTCGAAGCCGCGGACCGTCGAGTCGACGGCCTTCTGCAGCTCGCCGACCTCGAACTCGTCCTTGACCAGGCGTGCCTCGGAGAGGAAGACCCGCAGTTCCTCGTCGCGCTCGGCGGTGACCTTGTCGGTCAGCGCGGCCTCGATGCCGGCGTCGTAGCTCCGGACGACGCGGACGGGGCCGGTGGCTTCCCGCAGGGCGTCGGCCAGTTCGCGGACGTCGGAGGCGGGGATGCCGTAGAGCTTCCCGGCCTCGGTGAGGGAGTGGCGGCGGCCGACCCACAGCTCGCCCTGGCCGGAGAGCCAGAACTCGCCGTTCTCGCGGTCGGAGCGCGGCAGGAGGTAGATCGTCGCCTTGTGGCCCTCGATGGTGGGCTCCAGGACGAGGACGCCGTCCTCGGTGAGGTTGCCCGTCAGGTACGCGTACTCGACCGACGCCCGGAAGGGGTACTCGGTGTCGTTCGAGCGGGTCTTGAGGTTGCCCGCGGGGATCACCAGGCGCTCGCCCGGGAAGCGCGCGGAGAGCGCGGCACGGCGGCGGGCGGTGTGCTCGGCCTGCTCGACCGGCCGCAGATCGTGCAGCTCGGTGTCGGCCCAGCCGGACTTCATGCTGTCTGCCAGTTCGTCGGACACGCCCGGGTACAGGCCGTTCTTCCGCTTCTTGATCGGCTCCTCAGACTCATCTTCCGGGGTCTCCGGGGTGAGCTCGTCGGCCACGGTCATCCTCCTAGATACGGCACTGGACCCCGTCCATCGTACGGTCGTACGGAAGGGGGTCCAGGGCCGTATGGCCTGTTACACATGGCTTCCCGGCGACTACTCGAAGCGAGCCGCCAGCAGGACGACGTCCTCGTCGCTGTCGGCCGTGTCGAGGCCGTCCGGCAGCACGGTCCGCAGGACGTGGTCGGCGATCGCGGCCGGGTCGTCGCGCAGTGCCTTGGGGACGCTCGCCGCCGCCGCGTGGAGGCGGGCGAAGGCGCGGTCCATGGGGTCGCCGGTGCGGTGCAGCAGCCCGTCCGTGTAGAGCAGCACCGTCTCGCCGGGCTCCGCCTCCAGCTCCACGCTCGGCGCCTCCCAGCAGGCCAGCATGCCCAGGGGCGCGGACACGGAGGTCTCCACGAACTCCGTGCGCCGCTCGCCGACCAGGAGCGGCGGGCTGTGTCCGGCGCCGGCCAGGGTGATCTTGCGCAGCGCGGGCTCGCAGTAGGCGAACAGGGCGGTGGCCGAACGGGCGGGTTCGGTGAGCCTGAGGAGGAGTTCGAGGTCGGACAGGACCGCGACCGGGTCCTCGCCCTCCATCACCGCGTACGCCCGCAGGGACGCGCGGAGCCGGCCCATCGCGGCGATCGCGCTCGGCCCGGAGCCGGTCACCGAGCCGACCGCGAGGCCGAGCGCGGCGTCGGGCAGCGGCAGCGCGTCGTACCAGTCGCCGCCGCCGCGCGGACCCGTGCGGTGCAGCGCGGCGAGCTGCACACCGGCCACGCGGGGGAGCCGGGACGGCAGCAGCTCCTCGCGGATGGTCGTCATGCACGCGCGCGTGCGCTCGACTTCGAGGACCCGGGCCAGGTGCTCGGTGGCGTACCGGGCGTACAGGCCGACGAGATGGCGCTGCCGCTCGACCGGCTCGGCGGGCTCGTCGTACAGCCACACGGCGGCGCCCAGGCGCCCGGCCGCGTCGGTCGCCAGGGGCAGCGCGTAACTGGCCGCGTAGCCGAGGCGTACGGCGACCTCGCGGTGGCGCGGGTCGAGGGCGTCCTCGGCGAACAGGTCGGGGTGGACGATCTCGCCGCCCTCGCCGCCGGGAGCGCCGACCGGTCCGTCGAGAATCTGGCCGTAGGACATCGCCCCGCGCGGGACGGTCTCCATGTGGCCGAGGTCGGAGCGGGCGAGGCCCAGGCCGATGGTGGTGTCGGGGCCGAGTCCGTCGCCGGGTTCCAGGACGACGAGTCCGCGGCGGGCGCCCACCAGGGCGGCTCCGGCGCGCAGCAGCTCCTGGAGCGCTTCGTCGAGTGCGTCCGTGCGTGCCAGTCGCTCCGTGAGTTCATGGAGGGTCGTGAGATCGGAGACCCAGCCGGCCAGACGGTCCTGGAGCAGGGCACTTGGCGCGTTCGGAGCGGTATCTGGCGTGTTCTGCGTGTTCGAAGAGGGGGCCGGAGGGGTACCGGTGGCGGCAGGCGCGGGCGCGACAGTGTGTGCGGGCGAGGGAACCGTTGAATCGATTCCAGCCACTTTCGAAGGGTGCGGGGCGGTCATGGCGTCCGGCTTTCCGACCGGTGCGTATTGCTCAAAAGCATCGCAAACCCCCATGTCATTCTGCGCCGCTGGCAGTGTCTCCACATGTACACGCACTCGTGAGGGGATGTCCAGCATTGTCCTGCCGGGATTCCTGGTGTCCATGGGTTTACCGGGGCGATTTCGCTCTCCTCTTGCGGATTGGCAAAGTTGGCCTAAAACTGCATCAGGGGACGGTCCATTGCGGTCGACTGGGCTTGCTCGACGGAGCGTCACAGCGGTCGTGATGGGTACGTACTCGGAGAAGGCCAGGGGTGGCTGGGGGCCACCCGGAACCTGGTGAGGGACCCGGGCGTCTTAACCACCGACGATCGTGCCCCATCCTCCCGTGGCGGAGGCGGAGAGAACTACGCGGGACAGCAAAACGCCAGACTTCGCCACCCCCATCGCCACGCCCATGCTTTTCCTGCACGCACGGGTTCCCCCTGCCGAAGGCAGGGGTGTGATGCGCCAACAGGTACGCACAGTGAAGTGATCGACACATGATGTGATGTGGTCCTCGGTGTTGCCAGCGGTGCAACGGAAAGGAACGAGCGCTCATGCGCGAGATCCTCGGAAAGCGACGCAGGCTCCTGTCCAGGCGAGACAACAGGAGGTCTGAGATGCTCAGCGCGGCCCTGACCTTCGCGACAGAATGGCAATGGCCCGTACTCCCGGGCGTGGCACCGGATCCCCAAGGGCGGGCCCGCTGCGGCTGTCCGGACCCGGAGTGCACGGTGCCCGGCGCACACCCCTTCGACCCCGGCCTCCTCGCGGCCACCACCGACGCCCGCATGGTGCGCTGGTGGTGGGGCAACCGACCCGCCGCGCCGATCGTCCTCGCCACCGGCGACAAGGCTCCCTGCGCGGTCAGCCTGCCCGCCCCCGCGGCCTCCCGGGCCCTCGCCGCGCTCGACCTCCAGGGCATGCGCCTCGGCCCGGTCGTCGCCGCGCCGACCCGCTGGTCGCTGCTCGTCAAGCCGTACTCCCTGGAACAGCTGGGCGAGCTGCTCTACGCCAAGGACCACGTCCCCGGCTCGCTCCGCTTCCACGGCGAGGGCGGCTACCTCGCCCTGCCCCCCTCCGAGACCGGCCAGGGCCAGATCCGCTGGGAGCGCGCACCACTGCCCGGCTCGTCCTCGCCCTGGGTACCCGATGTCGAGGCCGTGGTGGACGCCGTGGTCGAGGCCCTCACTCGTACGGGTGTGAGCGCGCCCGAGTTGTAGGGGTGTCGGGCGTGCGCGGGACATGGCGCCTGTAGTTGGTCGTTATCTTCCGTGACATGAACCTTCGTCTGCTCGCCCTCGCGGGCGTCGCGGTGTGCGCGGTCGCGCTGCCGCTGGCCGTGGCGTCCGCGGGACCCGTACGCGACGAGGGCCACGCAGTCGTACGGTCCCTGATCCACTCCTCCGACTCCTCCGCGGGCGACGCCAAGGCGCCGTCCGCCGCGCCCTCGCCCGCCCGCTCCCCGCTGACACTCGGCCTGGGGCTGGCGACGGCGGCGCGCTGCGGACCCGAACTCTCCTCCCCCGACGGCATCGAGGCGCAGACCTGTGTCATGACGCAGGGTGAGGACACCTGGGCGCGTACCTACTACCGGAACGCGACCGGCGACGACCTGGATTCGGTGCTGAGCCTCATGGGTCCGGCGGACCGCACCGTGCAGATGCACTGCGTCGTGGCGGCCGAGGACGAGCCCGCGCTGTGCGAGACACCCCGGGAGCGGACCCGGGGCGATCTGGCGGCCTACACGGCCGTAGCGGAGTTCGCCGGGCGGAGCGGGAGCGGGCCGCTGTTGCTGCGATCGGGGAGCAACTCATCGGCGCCTACGGCGAGTTGACGGACGACATCGTTCCGTACACGCGGGCCGGGCATGAAAAGACCCGGTTGCTGGCGACGGGGGATGCACCAGCAACCGGGCTACTCGAACGGTAACAAGAGATCGGCGGTTCGCAAATTCGATCTCGGCTATTCGGACACCGACTTCCCTTTCACAACGGGGAGTTGTGACAGGAGTCACCCGAGTGAACAGGCCTGTTGCGACTGAACGGTCGGTCAGTCGAACCCCTGCCCCATTCCGGGTGTCAGCTCAGCGTGACCTGCCGGTTGGTGAGACCGCCCCGCGCGCGGCGCTCGTCCGCGGTGAGCGGTGCCTCCGTGGCCAGAGCGGCGGTGAGGCGCTCGGCGAACTCGGCGGCCGGCTTCTCGATGTCGTCCGCACCGAGCCCGCTCGGCAGGTCCCAGACGGGCACGGTCAGCCCGTGAGCACGGAAGGACCCCACGAGACGGGTGCCCTCGCCGAGACCGGAGCGGCCCGCGGCGTGCAGCCGGGCGAGACCGTCCAGAAGCTGCTCCTCCGGGTACGGCATGACCCAGCGCAGATGGTTCTTGTCCGGGGTCTCGCACCAGTACGCGGCGTCCACGCCCTGGAGCTTCACGGTCGGGATGGCGGCGGCGTTGGCGCGCTCCAGGGAGGCGGTCACCTCCGGCGCCGCGCTCTCCGCCTCCGGGACCCAGAATTCGAAGCCCGGGTGCACAACTGGCTCGAACGTGCCTTCCGGGTCGAGCAGATCCTGCAGTCGCGGACCGTCGGCCGGGGCGCGGCGGGCCTGCACCGGAGTGCCCGGGTCGGCGACCAGCGCGCGCTGGAGGGTGTCGGCGAGGTCGCGGCTGATGTCGCCGGAGGCCGTGTCGTTCTGCAGGCCGAGCAGGACCGAGCCGTCGTCCCGGCGCAGGGCCGGCCAGGCCATCGGCAGCACCGTGGCGAGCGTGACCGACGGGACTCCCTCGGGGAGACCGCCCTTCAGGGGCAGGGCGACCGTGGCCGCGGGCACCAGCTCGCGCAGTGCCACCCAGTCGCCCTCGCCGGGCAGCCCCTCGAAGGGGCGCTGCACCAGCTCGGTCACCGCGTGGGCGGCGGCGCGTCCGTGGCAGGCCTTGTAGCGGCGGCCGCTGCCGCAGGGGCAGGGCTCGCGGGCACCGACGACCGGGACCTCGCTGTCGCTGAGCTGCGGCCGCTTGGCCGTGGTCTGGGGTCGCTTCTTGGCCATCGTGGGTGTCTCCCGGTTACGGCTCGTCTCGTACGGGCGGGAGCCTAGCCGTTCACGCCATGACCGACGGGAGCCTGTGGACAACCCGGCGGGTGTGGACGGCGGCCGACCGGCGGATCAGTCCAGGTCGTCGAACGCGTCCGCGAACTCCAGCCGGGGTATCGCGGCGACCGCGGAGATCTTCGGGGCGGTGACGCGCGTAGCGAAATCGTCGCGTCG
The DNA here is from genome assembly GCF_042721125.1 of Streptomyces sp. NPDC058469. Lineage (NCBI taxonomy): Bacteria > Bacillati > Actinomycetota > Actinomycetes > Kitasatosporales > Streptomycetaceae > Streptomyces > Streptomyces sp. NPDC058469. The sequence goes on along the minus strand of NZ_JBHXME010000015.1, from coordinate 9,889 downwards.
GTGCCCGGCATCCGGATCATGGACGTCGTCCTGCACGATGACCCACACCGTGACCTCGCCCCGGGTGTCGTCGCGTACGCCCCAGTCGTCGGCCAGTGCCGTGACGATGTTCAGCCCGCGTCCGCCGCGCGCCGTCACCGACGGGGTGGCCGGAGCCGGGCGGGTCGGGCCGCCGCCGTCCGTCACCTCGACCGTGAGCCGTCCGCCCGTGTCCACGCGCCAGGCGCACCGAACGTCACCGTCACCGGCCAGGGCGTCGCCCAGGGGCCGGCCGTGCTTGCACGCATTGCTCAGAAGTTCGGAAAGGATCAGTACGGCATCGTCGATGACCGCCTCCGACACACCGCTCGTGCGCAGCTGATCGCGCATGCGATGTCTTGCTTCCCCCACGCCCGCAGGGCCATGGGACACGGCCATGCTCGACGACGTGGGCACCTCCTGTGCCACCACCAACGCCACCCCCGAGACCTCCTTCGCCCCACGCCACGGTGTGGATGCCCCATTGGCCTGTACCGGAAACCGGCCAATCCACGTTCAGTGACGCATTCGCAACGATCGAACACGGACCGAACGCGCCGGTGCACTCCCTGTAATCGAGTGGCTTGTTTTCGACGGTGTGGCCGGGTTCGGAGGATGGTGCAGGTGAGGTGGCCGGGTCAAGGGGTGTTTGGCGGTCTTTATGAGGTTCTTTAATGTTCGCGGCCGAGCTGGCTCAGAACGGCCCCCGGCCGGTTGGTGATGATGGCGTCAATGCCCAGGTCAACGCAGAGATCGACGTCCTCGGGCTCGTTGACGGTCCACACGTGCACCTGGTGACCGGCGCTTTTCAGCCGCTCGATGTACGCAGGGTGATTACGCACGATCCGGATCGAGGGGCCTGCGATCCGGACACCGGCCGGAAGTCGACCGTCCCTCAGGCGGGGCGAGAGGAACTGCAGCAGGTAGACCGTCGGCAGCGTCGGGGAGGCCGCCCGCACCCGGTGCAGCGAGCGCGCCGAGAAACTCATGACCCGTACCGGGGAGTCGGCGGCGGAGGCCGGGGCGTCCAGGCCGAAGCGCTTCAGGAGCACCAGCAGCCGTTCCTCGACCTGACCCGCCCAGCGCGTCGGATGCTTCGTCTCGATGGCCAACTCCACGCGCCGGCCCGCGTCTGCGACGAGTTCCAGCAGCCGCTCCAGGGTGAGCACGGAAGTGTCCTCCCGGTCCTCCGGAAGGTGCTCCCAGTCCGGCTCCTCGTCCCGCGTCTTCCAGGAGTCGCGGCCCTTCCAGGACCCGAAGTCGAGTGCGGCCAGATCGGCGAGCTCCAGCGCCGAGACCGCCCCGCGCCCGTTCGACGTCCGGTTGACACGGCGGTCGTGGACACAGACGAGATGGCCGTCGGCGGTCAGCCGTACATCGCATTCGAGGGCGTCCGCACCGTCCTCGATCGCCTTCCTGTAGGCGGCAAGGGTGTGCTCGGGGGCCTCTTCGGAGGCTCCGCGGTGGGCGACGACTTGGATCCGGTGCTGCCGTGCGAGGGTCACCGCGTCATGGTGCCACCGAGACGGGGAAGGCGTGGAACCGAAGGGTCGTAGGAAGGGTCGCGAACGGCTCGTAGGGAGTATGTCGTTTTAGCCCGACAGGTCCCTTATAAAGGTTCGCCATCAACCCACAGGCACCGCTTATGGTGCTCTGACGGCCGGTGGGAAAAGCTGACGGCATACAAAAGCACATGCACAGCTGTTTCGCGCCCGACCCATCGACAAGCGTGAACGAGTGTGACCGCATGCTTCCGAGAACAACAGCCGTGGACCGAGGAGAAGAGCTGTGAGCACCGAGAACGAGGGCACTGAGGTACCCCCGGCCCCGTCTGCACCTCCTGTGCCGGTGGAATCTCCCGCAGCTTCCCCGCAGGCGGCCGCGCCCGAAGGGGGCGCGGCCACGACGCAGCTCCCGCCGGTGCCTCCGGGCGCCCCGCAGGACACGCTGCACGCCGGCCCCGCGCCGGCGTACGCCGCCGCGCCCCCGCAGGGCACGGGATCGGCTCCCGACGCCGCCTGGCCGCCCCCGCCGCCCGCCACCCCGTCGTACGCCGACAGCGGCACGGGCGCGGGCGCGTACGGCGGCGAGGGCGTCGGCGGATACGGGGGCGACGGCTATGGAGGTGACGGCGCCGGTGCGGGCGGCGGCTGGGGCACCCAGTACCAGCAGCCCGCGCCCAAGAAGCCCGGCGGCGGACGCGGCGGCCTGATCGCCGCGGTGCTGATCGCCGCGCTGGTCGCCGGCGGCCTGGGCGGTGGCATCGGCTACACCCTGGCCAAGGACAACGACGACAACAACAACTCCACCACCGTCTCCTCCAACACCGGCGGCGCCGCCGTGAAGCGCGCCGCCGGCACCATCGCGGGAGTCGCCGCCAAGTCCCTGCCCAGCACGGTCACCATCGAGGCCGAGAGCACCAGCGGCGCGGGCGGCACCGGCACGGGCTTCGTGTTCGACACCCAGGGCCACATCGTCACCAACAACCACGTCGTCGCCGACGCGGTCGACGGCGGCAAGCTCACGGCGACCTTCCCGGACGGCAAGAAGTACGACGCCGAGATCGTCGGCCACGCCCAGGGCTACGACGTCGCGGTCATCAAGCTCAAGAACGCCCCCAGCAACCTGAAGCCGCTCGCCCTCGGCGACTCGGACAAGGTGGCCGTCGGCGACGAGACGATCGCGATCGGCGCCCCCTTCGGCCTGTCCAACACGGTGACCACGGGCATCATCAGCGCCAAGAACCGCCCGGTGGCCTCCAGCGACGGCAGCTCCACCAGCAAGGCGTCCTACATGAGCGCCCTGCAGACCGACGCCTCGATCAACCCCGGCAACTCGGGCGGCCCGCTGCTCGACGCGCAGGGCTCGGTCATCGGCATCAACTCGGCGATCCAGTCGACCAGCAGCGGCGGCCTCGGCAGCACCAGCCAGTCCGGTTCGATCGGCCTGGGCTTCGCCATCCCGATCAACCAGGCGAAGTACGTCGCCCAGCAGCTGATCAAGACCGGCAAGCCGGTGTACGCCAAGATCGGCGCCTCCGTCTCCCTGGAGGACAGCACCGCGGGCGCCACGATCACCGCCGAGGGCGTCAGCGGCTCCTCCTCGGTGGAGGCCGGCGGCCCGGCGGCCAAGGCGGGTCTCAAGGCGGGCGACGTCATCACCAAGCTCGACGACTCGGTGATCGACAGCGGCCCGACCCTCATCGGCGAGATCTGGACCCACAAGCCGGGCGACAAGGTCAAGATCACGTACAAGCGCGGCGGCTCGGAGCACACGACCGACCTGACCCTCGGGTCGAGGGTCGGCGACAGCTGACGTAGCGCCAGGCGATCGACCGGCGGGGCGGGGGAGGGTTTGCATTGCCCGCCCCCAAGGTTTTGGGGCCCGGGGTTTGGGGGGGGGGGGGTTGGGGGGGGGGGGGTTTGACCCCCCCCCCCCCCGGGGGCGCCCCAATAAACCACACA